>DAOUCU010000001.1:0-22820 GCA_034431935.1 Dehalococcoidia bacterium
TAGAGAAGACAGTCGTCCTCCAGCCGAACCAGCCGGAAGTCAACGTCAGCTACCACATCAAGAACACCGGCATGAAACCGCTCAATTGTCTTTTCGCCAGCGAATGGAATGTCCAGCTTCTCGGCGGCGGGCACAATCCTCATGCTTACTACCGCTTGCCCGGCCTGACCCCGGACAACGCCTTCCTTGATACCAGCGGCATCCACGAGGAAATTGATGCCGTTGCCATGGGCAACCGCCTGCTCGGTATTGAGATCGAAGCTAAATTAGACCCCAGACTCACCCTCTGGCGCTTCCCGGTGGAGAGCATATCCAGTTCCGAAGGCGGCGTCGAGCGCGTTTACCAGGCCTCGTGCCTTGTTTTTCTCATCCCCACCAACCTCGCTCCCGGCGCCGCCACCGGCTTCTCCATAACATGGCGCGCAGGAACGCCCTCTTAGCTTCCCTCGTTGGGTCACTCCCTAGAAGAGTATCCCAAGGTGCCCCAGAACGCCGTAGTAAAGCAGGACGCCGACGAAGGTGAGGCTGCTGAAACGGTCGATGATACCGCCGTGGCCGGGCAGGAACCTGCCCGAATCTTTAAAGCCGAGGTTGCGTTTAAGAAGCGAGCCGCTCAAGTCGCCGGCCTGGGCCAGAATACTGCCGACCACGCCCAGAAGCAAGGCCTGCGGGTAGTCAAGAAGAGAAAAGAGAATACATCCAAAAAGCACCGAAGCCAGCATGCTCCCCACCACGCCGCCCACCGCCCCTTCCCAGGTCTTTTTGGGACTGATTGATGATGCCATAAGGTGCTTCCCGAAAGCCTTCCCGACAAAGTAGGCAAAAGTATCACTCCCGAAGACCACAAACATGCCCCACAGGGTCCAGTCACGCCCGTCGTCAATAACCCGCAACGCCACCCAGTAGCTGGCCAGCCAGCCCACGTAGAAGATGCCGACAAGAGTCCAGCCCCAGTTGGCGAAGGCGGACTCCCGCGGTTTTCTAATCATCAGCCAGATGAGCGGCAATATGACGGCAGAACTGATCAGAATCGGCACCGTATTGGCCCCGGGCAGGTGCGGACTGATAATGAAAAGCACCGTCCAGACCAGGCCAAACCAGCGGAGCGGCCTCCAGTTGGAAGCCCGGGCCATGGTATAAAGCTCCCATGCGCCAATTCCAGCGGCGAGCGCCCAGAGGACGGTGAACCACGGGTCGCCAAACCAGACAGCAACGACGAGTATGGGAAGCCCGGCGGCCGCGGTGATGAGTCTCAGCCTGAGCATACCGCTCCCAGCCTGCCTAGGCCTCGGCGATCTCTTTCTCTTTGTCAGCGCCGATCTTGTTGACCTTATCGATAAAGCTGTCGGTGAGCTTCTGAAGCTGGTCGGTGAGCCGCATCTGCTGGTCCTTGGAGATAAGCTTGTCTTTCTCCATCTGCTTCAGGTGCTCCATGCCATCGCGTCTCTGATTGCGCAGGGCGACGCGGGCTTCCTCCACCCGCTTCCTGACCACCTTGACCAGCTCCTTGCGCCGCTCCTCGGTAAGCGGCGGGACAACGATACGGACAACCTGACCATCATTGTTCGGGCTGAAGCCGAGATTGGCCTTGAGTATAGCCTTTTCAATGCTCCCGCAGATGGCCCTCTCCCACGGCTGAATGACGATAAGGTTGGCCTCGGGCACGGTAATCGAGGCAAGCTGATTGAGCGGCGTCAGGACACCGTGATAGTCCACCTTGACGTGCTCAATCAGAGCCGGTGTTGCCCGACCGGTGCGCATGGCGGCCATCTCCCGCACCAGCACATCAACGGTCTTCTCCATCCTGGTGTTAAGGTCGATGATAACCTCGTTAGCCATATTCCACCTCACTCCGGCGAGACAATTGTCCCTATGGCTTCCCCGGAGACCGCTCGCTCGATACTGCCGGGGGACCCAAGGTCGAAAACAAGCACCGGTAGTTTGTTTTCACGGCACAGAGAAAAGGCAGTGACGTCCATTACCTTAAGGTCAAGGGCCAGCGCCTGGGCGTGGCTCAAACGGTCGAATTTCTTGGCTTTCGGGTTTCTGGCCGGGTCAGAATCGTAGACACCATCCACTTTATTCTTGGCCACAAGCAGTATGTCGGCGTTAATCTCGATGGCACGCAGGGCGGCGGCAGTATCAGTGGTCATATAGGGATTACCGGTACCGCCGGCAAAGATGACGACGCGGCCTTTCTCAAGGTGCCGTATGGCCCGCCGGCGGATGTAAGGCTCAGCTACCGCCTGGACAGTTATCGCCGACTGCACCCGCGTGCTGACGCCGCGCTTCTCAAGGACACTCTGAAGGGCAAGGGCATTGATAATGGTAGCCAGCATGCCGGCATAGTCAGCCGTCGCCCGGTCCATCTTACTGGTCTTGATAGTTGAGCCGCGCCAGAAGTTGCCCCCGCCCACCACCGCCGCTACCTGAACACGGGACCTGATAACCCGCTCGATTTCCTCCGCCACCGTTTTAAGCACTGACCAATCAACGCCAAAGCCCTTGTGACCGGCCAGGGCCTCGCCGCTCAGCTTGAGCAGGATGCGCTTATACTTGGCGTTAGCCACTGCTTTACATCAGGCGCCCAGTTCGAATCGGACGAATCTTGCTACCTTGGTGTTCTCGCCAAGCTTGGCGATAGTTTCAGTAATAATATCCTTAATAGTCCTGGTCGGGTCTTTGACGAAAGGCTGGGACAGCAGACAATCCGTTTCCGGATTGAACTTGGTCCCATCTTTGTTTAGTTCAGTGCCTTCCGGGACATCCTCAACCGAAACATACTTCGGTGCCATAGCCGCCACCTGAAGGGCCAGGTCATGGGCAAGCGCGGCGAACTCAGGGGTCCGAGCCACAAAATCGGTCTCGCAGTTGACCTCAACAAGAACGCCTATCCTGGCGCCGGGATGCACGTAAGCCTCAATTAGCCCGGACTTGGTGGCCCGGCCCGACTTCTTTTCAGCAATTGCCACGCCCTTTTGTTTGAGCACTTCGATGGCCTTGTTCATATCACCGCCGGCATCGGTCAGCACCTTCTTGCATTCCATGACGCCGGCCCCGGTTTTCTCCCGGAGTTCCCTTACCATTTCAGCGGTTATTTCCACCTAAGCCTCCTTGAAACTGACCGCCGGCGCGGACTCCTCGTCGTCCGGCATGGCACTGTAAACCGGCCTTGTCTGGACCTCAGCCTTCACCTCTGCCGGAGATGTCCTCACTGCCGATGCTTCCACAGTAACCGCTGGTTTACCCGACTCGAGTGCCGCTTTGCCCTCAAGCACCGCATCAGCGATACGTCCGGCCATCAGTTTGATAGCCTTGATGGCATCATCGTTGGACGGGATCGGGTAATCAATCAGGTCGGGATCGCAGTTAGTATCTGCCATCGCTACCACCGGCACGCCCATCTTGCGTGCTTCGGTCAGGGCAATCTTTTCTACGGTTATATCAACGATGAACAGAGCTCCGGGGATGGTGGTCATCTCCTTGAAACCGCTCATCTGCCGGTTCAGTCGCTGGATTTCCTCTTCCAGTTTGCGTCTTTCCTTCTTTGGCAGGGAGTCGAACTCGCCCTTCTGTTTCCGGTCCTCCTGGCGTACCAGAAAATCAATCCGCGACTGGATGGTGGGGAAGTTGGTGAGCATGCCGCCAAGCCAGCGCAGATTGACATAAGGCATACCGCACCGTGTGGCCTCGGCCTGCACGGCCTCCTGGGCCTGCTTCTTGGTGCCAACAAACAGGATATTCTTTCCGCTGGCAACCAGGTCCCGGACGAAGGTGCATGCCTTGTCCAGCAGAACCACAGTCTGCTCAAGGTCAATTATGTGAATCCCGTTGCGCTGGGTGAAGATGTAGCGCTTCATTTTGGGATGCCACCGACTGGTCTGATGCCCGAAGTGAGCGCCGGCTTCAAGGAGTTGCTTGACAGTAATTGGCTCCACTAAATTGTAACCTCCACACTTGGCAAAATTGCGCCACAGTATATCACACGTCTATTCGTCACACAAACCGCTCTGGCTTAGAGGGTCTCACACCCCTCCAGAGCTCTCCCCTAAAGTATGTACCGGCTCAGGTCTTCGTCCTTGACCAGCCGGGCGACACGGTCGCGGACGTAGACGGCGTCCACCACTACCTTTTCGCCTTTACGCTCCGAAGCGGCAAAGCTCAGGTCTTCGAGCACCTTCTCCATAACAGTACTCAGGCGGCGGGCACCGATGTTTTCAGTACGCTCATTCATGAGAACGGCGTAACGCGCTATTTCCCTGACACCGTCGGCGGTGAACTCGAGTTCCACGCCCTCGGCAGACATCAACGCCTGATACTGCTTTGTCAGGGCGTTAGCCGGCTCGGTCAGAATACGCTCCATGTCTTCCTGAACCAGCCGGGAAAGCTCGACCCTGATGGGCAGGCGCCCCTGAAGCTCAGCAATCAACTCGGACGGCTTGCTCTGATGAAAGGCGCCAGCGGCGACATACAGGATATGGTCGGTCTTGACCGGCCCGAAGCGGGTCATCACCGTGGTGCCTTCAAGCAGCGGCAGAAGGTCGCGCTGGACGCCTTCACCTGATATGTCGCGCCCGACTTCAACCTTGGGACCGATCAGCTTATCGAGCTCGTCAATGAATACGACGCCGCTCTCCTCGGCATGGTGGATCGCCTCATCGACCACCAGGTTCATGTCAAGGAGTTTGTTGGCCTCGGCGCGCTTCAAGATGCGCCGCGCCTCTTTTATGGAGACCTTCCGCTTCCTGCGGTGCGAATGGCGCTCGCGGTAGTCCATGTAGCCGTCAGCATAATCATCATAGTAACCATAGTCAGCGACAAAGCCGGGATCGTAGGCATAGGCCTCGTCGCTAACTTCTATCTCGACCATCTGGTCATCCAGCTTGCTTGTTTGAAGAAGCTTGGACACCAGCCGCCGGTCAGGGCCTCGACGGCGCACGCCCTCGACAGTCCCCTGACCGGCCGCGGCTATTCTGCTGCGAACGCGACGGGGTGTCACCGGTGCCAACTGCTGACACACGTAACTCACGAGCTTCTCATTGGCCAGCTTTTCGGCCCTGGCCTCGACTTCCTTAAGCCGCCGCTCGTAGACACGCATAAAGCTGGCCTCGACCAGCTCGCCGATGATGGAATCGGCGTCGCGTCCGACGTAGCCGACCTCGGTGAACCTGGTAGCCTCAACCTTGACAAAGGGAGCGTCAAGCAGGCCGGCCACCCGACGGGCAATCTCAGTCTTGCCAACGCCAGTAGGACCAATCATAAGGATATTTCTGGGAACAATCTCGCGGCGCATCTCTTCAGGCACCTTCTTGCGCCGCTCGCGGGTGCACAGCGCAATGGCGATTGCCTTTTTCGCCTCTTTCTGCCCCACGATGTACTTATCAAGTTCCCGGACCACCATTGCCGGGGTAAGCTCAGTCATAACGCCTCCGGAATGACATCAACGAATCGGGATTGCCCACCAGATAACACAGACCTGTCGGGAGTCGTCAGGGATAAAGCGCAGGCGTAGCTATGACGTTACAGCCGACAGCGGTTTCCGCAATGAAAATTATACCCTTTTCCGGCGACACGGGCAAAGACGGCTCGCCTTGCCAAACTGCTCGCACGGTAGCTAAGATATGCCGCGGACAAGATGAATGTAGACAAAAGCAGCGTGCTCGGACAGGCCCTGATGTTTTCTGGACTCGCCGGAGATGAGCTTGAAAAGCTCGCCCGAATGGCAGTGGAAAAGCACATCAAGGCCGGCGAGTACGCCTTCTGGGAAGGTGACCCTCCGGACTGGTTCTACGTAGTAGCCGACGGCCGGATAAGAGTTATCAAACACTCCCCCTCCGGCAAAGACTTCATCATCGCCTTTTTCGGCCCCGGCGAGATGTTCGGCGAAGTCGCCGTTTTTCAGGACCAACCATATCCGGCGTCGGCCCAGGCCGCAACCGACACTAAGGTCATCGGCATCCGCAAAGGTGATTTCCTCGCCTTTCTGAGGAAGAACCCCGGTACCGCAATTTCGATTATTAGTGTTCTCGGCGGCCGCCTGCGTGAGGCCCAGGCCCGTATGAAAGATTTGGCCGCCGAAAGGGCGGAGCAGCGCCTGGCCCGGATTATCCTAATGCTTTACAACAAGCTGGGTACCACCTTACCTTTCACCCGCCATGATGTTGCCAGCATGGCCGGAACCACCATCGAGACCGCCATACGTGTCCTGACCCGCCTCAAAAAGAACGGCATTATCGGCTCAAGCCGGGGCCGGATAACCGTGGCCAAGCCGGAAAGACTCAAGCTACTGGCCGAAGGACCGCCGGAGATTGCTCTACAACACCCACGATGACTGGAATAAAAAGGGCAGGGCACGAGGATCGTACCCTGCCCGGGGCCACCCCTTCCGGATACTTTACCGCTGCGGACGTCCGGCGGCGACAAGAATCTCGCCGATTCTCGGGGCCGGCTTGCCGACAGCCTTAGCCCTGGCCCGCTGGTGAAGCGCCACTCCAAGGGCCACCCAGATTAATACTGGGGCCAGTGCACAGCCGACAACTACCAGCGCTATCTTACCGATTGTCCTGAAAACTCTCTTCGTCTTTTCCATTTTCTTCCTCCTTGATTCCCTTCTGCCTCCCCTCACCTCACAGCCACATAATACCGTCCGGGCTCGAAGCTTCCATCCGCAATCAGGCCGGTTTTTTACCCGGCTTTACTGCCTGTTATTGACCTCGATCTATCAGGGCAATCCCGACCTCCTGCCAGCCGACACAGGCGAAAAATGACCTGTGGCACTCACCGCGTTTCTACCTAGCCCTTACTCAATAGAAATGGCAAACCCGTGTTATAATTCGGAAACAGGAGGGGCTTATGGGCAAGATCCGCGTTGTTATTGCTGATGATCACGCCGTCGTCCGGCAAGGCACCCGCAGTCTCCTGGAGCGCGAGGACGATATCGAAGTGGTCGGCGAAGCCAGAGATGGGGAGGAGGCGGTCAGGCTTATTCAACAGCTCAAGCCCGATGTCGCTATTGTCGATGTCTCTATGCCCAAACTCAACGGCGTTGAGGTAACGAAACTGGTCAAGCCGACCTGCCCATCCACATCCATTCTCATTCTTTCCGCCTACGACAACGACGAATATGTCTTCGCCCTGCTGGAAGCAGGAGCCGCGGGATACCTGCTGAAGGACGTTGATAGCCGTGAAGTGGTCGATGCCGTCAGACGCGTCCGCGCCGGAGAGTCGGTCCTGCACCCGATTGTCGCCCGCAAGGTAGTTTCGCGACTGGTGGCGCCAGGCAAGTCTGACGTCAAGGCCTCAGCCGATCTGAGTGACCGCGAAATTGAGGTTCTCAAGCTGGCCGCTCGCGGCTTGAGCAACAAAGAAATTGCCGACCGGCTCGTTATAAGCGTCCGCACCGTCCAGGGACACCTTGCCAGCATCTTCAACAAGCTGGGGGTGGGTTCACGCACCGAGGCAGTATTCCTGGCGGTCAAGAAGGGATGGCTATCGCTTGAAGAACTCCCCGAAACCTAGCCGTTTCCGGCAAGCGTTCAGTTCAAACAGAGAGGCCATCGACCAGACACCGCGTCTGATGGTGCGGGCACTCCGCAACCGGCATACCTGGATCGCCGCCATCATTACGACCCTACTCGTCATCGTCTACTACCACGAGTTCTTCCAGAACGTATGGATTATCGGCCAGATCGGGTCGTTCCTCTCCTTCAGCCTGACACGGGCCACGCTCTGGCGCATTCTTTTCCTGGTACCAGTTATCTACGCCGCGGTCACCCTTGGCATCGGCGGCGGCCTGAGCATGCTCCTCCTGGTGACCATCGTAATGCTTCCCCGCATCTTCTCTATCTCCAGTGCCCAGGTAGAAGCCCTGTTCGAAACTATCGCGGTACTCATCGTTGGCATATTGGTCCTGCTTCTTCTGTGGATTCTCCAGGTTGACCGTCAGCGGCTGGCCCACCTTGAGCGGACCCAGAACCAGCTCAACCTCCAGGTCAAACGGCTTGGCATGCTCCACGTAATCTCCGGCATCGTCAGCCAGTCGTTACAGCTCAACCGCCTGATGAGCGAAGCCGTAGACAAACTCTGCCAGCTCATGTCAGTCGACGCCACCTGGATACACCTCTGGGAACCATCCAGGGGCGAACTCACGCTGGCGGGCGCTAATGGACTTTCCCCGATGAACGACGCCGAACGGCGCGGCCTGGCCAATAGCCTGATGCCGATAATCACGCGTGCCGCCAGGGAGCCAACCGTCATCAAAAGCGTGCTAGCCGATCCGGCCTTCAGGACCACCGTCCTCCTGCGGGAGGGATTACAGACAGCAGTCCTGGTGCCGTTGCTGTCGCGCGGTGAGCCGGTGGGCTGTCTCTCGGTCGGCTCGCGGACCGAGCGTGACTTCGCGCCGGACGAGCTTGACCTCCTGCGGGCAATCGGTGACCAGATAAGCGTGGCTGTGGAAAACGCCCGCTCCTACGAGCGCGAACACCGTGCTGCTGAAGCCCTACGCGAGTCGGAGCGAAGTTACCGAGAGCTTTTCGAAAATGCCAGCGACGCCATCTGGGTGCACGACCTGAATGGCATTATCATCGCCGCCAACCCGGCCATGGAGAAACTGACCGGGTTTACCCGGGGTGAGCTTGTCGGAGGCAACATTTCCATCTTCCTCTCCAATGAAGGCCGGGAACAGGTAGAAAGAGAGGCCCACCAAAAAGTCCTGCGCGGCCAGTATGCTCCGCCGTACGAGCAGACACTGCTTCGACGGGACAGGACTGAAGTTACCGTCCGCATCGGTACCAGCCTCCTTCTCAAGGACCGGCGTCCCTGGGCCTTCCAGCATGTCGGGCACGATGTTACCGAGGAGAAACGGGTCCAGGAGAATCTACGGTACTACGTCCAGCAGGTAAGCCAGGCACAGGAAGCGGAACGGAAGCGCATCGCCCGCGAGTTGCATGACGAGACCGCCCAGGCCCTGGTGGCGGTAGCCCGCAACCTGGATGACCTGGCCAACGGCAACTCGAAGGTCACTGCCAATGATATCAGGGAGCAGGTACGGAACATCCTCAAAGAAGTGCGCAACTTCAGCCAGCAATTGAGGCCATCGGTGCTCGATGACCTCGGGCTGGTACCGGCCCTTAAATGGCTGGCTACTGACCTTACCAACAACTGGAACATCGCCGCCGAGGTGCAGGTCGAGGGCCAGCCGCGACAGCTTTCCAAGGAAGCCGAACTCGTTTTTTTTCGCATCGCCCAGGAGTCCATGACCAACGCCCGCCGCCACGCCAAGGCCAGCAAAGTCCAGGTAAAGCTGGAGTTTCGCGATAAATCGGTCAGGATGACGGTAAGTGACAACGGCGCTGGTTTCGAAATACCTCAGCGCGTCAGCGATTTCGCCCGGATGGGTAAGCTCGGACTGGCCGGCATGCAGGAGCGCGCCAGGCTTATCGGAGGCACCTTCAACATCCAGAGCACACCGGGCCTCGGGACCAGCGTCATTTTGGAATCTCCGACATAACCATGCCACAACGTCCACCGCAGACCTGATTTCCGCCATCATCTCACCAGCACCAGTACCTACGTGTTTTTACGGATGTTATATACTGACCACCGGTCTATATTATGTAATGAGCATCCACCAAACATTAGGTAATATGGCCTATTTCAGGCAGGCAAAACTGCGTACCGGCCTACGCGGCGACATCAGCTTACGTTCCCTCACATCGCGAGAAAGGAGCCAGCATGGAGCTTAGTCGAAGAGACTTCCTCAAGGCCTCCGGGGTTGGAATGGGCGGCCTTCTCATCTACAGGCCATTCAGTACCGACACAGCAACTCCCTCCTCTGAATTCAGACCGGCGCCCCAGCTGCACAAGAGAATCGGGGAAACCTCCACCATCTGCGCCTACTGCGCTGGCGGTTGCGGGGTTCTGGTCGCCGCCGATAAGGACAAGCTCATCAGCATCGAGGGCTGGGCGGACCACCCGATAAACCGGGGAGGCCTCTGCACCAAAGCGCAGTCCCTGTTTCAGATACGGACTGTGGACGGCAAGGATAACCCCCGCCGCGTCACCAGGGTGCTTTACCGGGCGCCCGGTGCCGCTAACTGGGAGGAGAAAACCTGGGACTGGGCGCTCGACGAGATTGCCAAACGTATCAAGAAGACTCGCGATGCCAGCTTCGTCCAGAAGGACAGCGCCGGCATCACTGTCAATCGCACCGAGGCCATCGGCCATCTCGGCGGCTCGGCCCTTGATAACGAGGAATGCTACCTCCTCGCCAAAATGAACAATGCCCTTGGCATTGTCTACAAGGACCACCAGGCCCGGATATGACATAGCCCCACAGTCGCCGGTCTGGCGGAAAGCTTCGGTCGCGGTGCCATGACCAACCACTGGACGGACATCGGCAACGCTGACGTCATCCTCATCATGGGCTCCAACGCCGCAGAGAACCACCCCATTTCCTTCCACTGGGTGACTAAGGCAATGGAAAAGGGCGCCATCATGATTAACGTGGATCCGAGGTATACCCGTACCTCGGCCCGCGCCAGCATCTGGGCACCGATGCGCTCCGGCACCGATATCGCCTTCCTCGGCGGCATGATTAAGTACATCGTCGAGGATATCGAAAAGAACCCGCAGAACTATAATATGGAATACCTGCGGGAGTATACCAATGCCGGCTGGCTTATCAACCCCGGATTCGAATTCAAAGATGGCATATTCAGCGGTTACAATGCCAGCGCTCGCGCTTACAGCGATAAGTCAACCTGGCAGTACCAGCTTGACGAGAAGGGCATCCCCAGGCAGGACAAGACTCTTAAAGACCCCAACTGCGCCTTCCAGTTGCTGAAAAAGCATTACTCCCGGTACGACCTGGATACCGTATCCCGCATTACCGGCACACCCAAAGACCTACTGCTCAAGGTCTACCAGACTTTTGCCTCCACCGGAAAGCCGGACCGCGCCGGCACCATCATGTATGCTATGGGCACCACCCAGCACACCGTCGGTTCCCAGAACGTACGCGCCTATTCGATCATCCAGACGCTTCTGGCCAATATCGGCATCGCCGGCGGCGGCATTAACGCCCTCCGCGGCGAGTCCAACGTCCAGGGCGCCACGGACTACTTCCTTTTCCATATTCTCCCCGGCTACCTCCCTATGCCCACCACCGCTCACTCCGACCTGTCCAAATACCTGGCGGCTATCGTACCGGCCAACAAGGATCCCAAGAGCGGCAACTGGAAGATAAACCAGCCCAAATACTTCATCAGCATGATGAAAGCCTGGTACGGTGATGCCGCAACCAGGGCCAACGACTTCGCTTACGAATATTTGCCCAAGCTCCAGGCCGGCACCAACTACTCCTTCATGCCAATGTTCGAAGCCATGGACAAGGGCACCATCAAGGGTCTCCTTTGCTGGGGTCAGAACCCGGCTGTCGGCGGCCCCAACTCTAACGCCGAGCGGAAATCGCTGGACAAACTTGAGTGGCTGGTAGCTATCGATCTCTGGGAAACAGAAACGGCCGGTTTCTGGAAGCGCCCCGGTGTCGACCCAAGATCAATCAAGACCGAAGTCTTCTTACTTCCCGCCTGCGCCTCCTACGAGAAAGAGGGCAGTGTATGTAACAGCGGCCGCTGGGCGCAGTGGCGTTACAAGGCCATCGACCCGCCCGGACAGGCCAGGGACGACCTCTGGATTATCGTCCACTTGATGAATAAGCTACGAGCCATGTACAGCAGGGAGGGCGGTCCCAACGCCGAGGCAATTACGAAGCTAACGTGGAACTACGGCGAGCACCCTGACCCGAAGCAGGTGGCCAAAGAAATTAATGGTTACGACCTGACTACCGGCAAGCTGATGGTCAATTTCATCAGTCTGCGAGATGACGGGACCACATCATGCGGTAACTGGCTCTACTCAGGAAGCTTCACCGAAGACGGCAACATGATGGCCCGCCGCGATAACAAAGATGCCTCCGGCATCGGACTCTACTCCGGCTGGGCCTGGTCATGGCCGGTGAACCGGCGGATCATTTACAACCGCGCTTCGGTGGACCTGAACGGCAATCCGTTCGACCCCAAGCGCGCCGTGGTTCGATGGGATCCGGCCAAAAAGGCATGGTCCGGCGATGTTGTTGACGGCTACGGCGCCAACGGCCCCACCGAAAGATACCCGTTCATCATGCAGCCGGAGGGCGTCGCCAGGCTCTTCGGCATGGGCATGGCCGACGGTCCCTTCCCGGAGCATTACGAGGCCTGGGAATCGCCGGTCAAGAACATCATGTCCAGCACTCAGCTCAATCCGGCAGCGCGTCCCCTGCGCCCGCAGGAGCAGGGTACACCGGACAGATTCCCCTATATCGGAACTACTTACCGGGTGTCCGAGCACTGGCAGGCCGGCGCCATGACCCGTAACCTCCCCTGGCTGGCCGAGCTCTTCCCTGAAATGTTCGTGGAAATCGGCGAGGAACTTGCCGCCGAGAAAGGCATCAAGAACGGGCAGAAGGTAATCGTCGAATCAGCCCGCGGCCAGGTGACCGCCGTGGCCATTGTTACCAAGCGCCTGATGCCGCTTCAAGTGGACGGCAGAAAGGTACACCACGTGGGTCTGCCCTGGCACTGGGGCTACTCCGGCATCAGCACCGGCGACAGCGCCAACCTGCTTACTCCATATGTCGGTGACCCCAACACGATGATGCCCGAATTCAAGACTTTCCTCGTCAACATAAGGAGGGCCTAGTCATGGCCGAAAAAGCGATTCTCTTCGATACCACCAAGTGCATGGCCTGCCGTGCCTGCCAGGTCGCCTGTCACCAGTGGAACGACCTGCCCGCTGAAGCAACCACCAACCGCGGTACGTACGAGAACCCGGCCGACCTTTCCCCCACCTGCTGGATCAAAATCAGATTCAACGAAGTCCCCAAAGCTAATGGGGGTGTGGACTGGGTTTTCACACGACAGTCCTGCATGCACTGCACCGATGCGGCCTGCGTCGAAGTCTGTCCGACCGGTGCCCTGTACCATGCCCAGGATGGATACGTCGCCTACAACGAAGACCTGTGCAGCGGCTGCGGTTACTGTGTCGAGTTCTGCCCTTTCTCTGTACCAAGGTCGCAGGGAAGCACCATCACCGGCATCCGAAAGATGAAAAAGTGCCTCTTCTGCGCCGACCGGGTCGCCGATGGCAAAGAGCCGGCCTGCGTCAAGACCTGCCCGCCGGGCGCTCTGGTCTTCGGTAACCGCGATGACCTGGTCATTGCCGGCAAGCAGAGGGTCAAGACGATTCAGACAACCTATCCCGGCGCCTATCTTTACGGTGAGAAGGAGCTGGGCGGCCTGCACGTCCTTTACATCCTGACCTACCCACCGGAAGTGCATGGGCTGCCCTCAAAACCGGAAGTACCGCTCGCCGCCAGGGTCTGGAAGAACGCTCTCCAGCCTCTTGGCTGGGGGCTGGTCGGCCTCACCATCGCCGGGCTCGGTCTTAACTACATCGTAGCACGGGCCACAGTCAACGCCGAACGCGAACGTGTCACCCGCTGGATGTGCCCGACCTGCGGCTACATCCGCCAGGGCGATGAACCGCCGGACCGGTGCCCAGTTTCCGGCGACCCCGGCAAAAAGTTCACCAGGATGGAGGAATAACATGTCAGGCGATGAACTGGTCCTTAAATACCGCGTTGCTGAGAGGGTCCTCCACTGGATCCATGCCTTTGCCTTCGTTACCCTGCTCATCACCGGCATTTTCCTTTTCTTCCCCCCGGCCGGTTTCCTGGCCCAGGACTCCTGGAGCCGGGTAGCCCACCGGCTGGCCGCCATTATCTTCGTTGCCGCGCCGGTCATCATCCTTTTCCTAACCTGGCGTGCTTCCTGGAAGGCTATCTTCGAGGCTCTCGACTGGAGCCTCTACGACCTCGGCTGGGTACTGGCCTTTCCTCGCTACTACTTCCTTAGTGACGAAGCTGCTATGCCGCCCCAGGACCGGTTTAACACCGGACAGAAGGCATGGTACCTCATGGTCCTGATGTTTAGCCCGCTCTTCGTCATCACCGGCGGTCTGATGTGGTTCGGTAAAGACGTCCTGCCGACGTGGGTCTTCCAGTGGAGCATCTACATCCACGACATCGTCTTCATGGTCACCATCTGCATGTTCCTGGTCCACGTTTACCTGAGCGTCCTGCATCCCCTGATGCGCCGGGAAGGCGGCAGCTTCCGCCAGATGGTCGATGGCAAAATGACCGTCCCCTACGCCAAGGGACACCACGGCAAATGGTTCGAACGCGTTTACGGGAGCCAGAAAGCGCCGACCAAGTGACTCCAGCTACCGATGAACAAATCTTGAAGCGACTGGAGGAAGCAGAAAAAAAGGACGGTGCATTACCAAAGCCTTTGCAGTTCTTCCGCGAACTGGTGCGCACCCGCTCCGAAGTCAAAATGCGGGCCAGCGCATCAGAGATGGCTGTCAGCATTCTTGAGGCCGGGAAACGGCTGGATTCAGGGAGACCGCTCCTCACCTTCGCTGACCTTGATATTGATTGGAGGCAGGTCCGCACCCTGTACCGACAGGGTGCGGACCTGCTTACCAAGTACGCCGATGTTTTCGAAAAAGCTCCCTCCGTACAAAATGAGCCCTCCCTCGTCGACCTCGTTGAGGCGGCACAAAGCTGGTTCGAGGGCCATACGCCGTCTTCCGACTCCGAAATCAACCCGGTATTGCTCGGCATCGCCATACACCCGTTCCTGGCCGCCTGCCGCCAAGCTCTGGCCGGATACGTAGACCAGGAGCACTGGCTCCGCGGCTACTGCCCGGTCTGCGGCGGCAACCCGGACTTCGCCTACCTCGAACCCGACCGCGGAGAACGCTGGCTCGTCTGTTCACGGTGCGACATGGAGTGGGCCTTCAAGCGGCTTGAATGCCCCTGCTGCGGCAACCAGGACGAGAAGGCACTCGCCTTCTACACCGATGACTCCGGTCGCTACCGCCTTTACGTTTGCGAGAACTGCCGGCACTATCTCAAAGCGGTCGACCTCCGAAAGCCACCGCCGGACGTAATCGTCCCCATTGAGCGCGTACTGACCGCCAGCGTCGATGTCCAGGCCCGCAATGATGGGTATTTCCCCTGCGCCGCATGCCAGCGCGAGTTATGGTCAGCCGAAGTCGCCTTTACACCTCCAGACGGCAATCAGTCTGAGTAGCCATTAGTATTGGATTCAGGATATAATCTCCTGCAGGAGGGAACCATGCCATTCCACATTGGACCCTGGGAAATCGGTCTCTTACTCCTGATAATCCTCATTATCTTTGGCGTCGGCAAACTACCCCAAGTCGGCGGAGCTATCGGCAAGAGCATACGCGAGTTCCGCAAGGCCCACAGAGGCGACGATGACGACGCCTCCGACACTGAACGCAAAGAATCAAGGGAATCCTCGAAATAATGAAATAGGCCGGGCGGCCGGAGGGACTGCAAAGTGAGGTCGGCCTGATGGACTTCTTCGGTATGGGTACCGGCGAGATACTCCTTATCCTCGTCGTTGCCCTGGTACTCTGGGGGCCGGGACGGCTGGTAGAAATCAGCCGCACCATCGGCCGCACCATGCATAACCTGAGAAAGTCGACCGTCGATTTCACCACCCAGATAACCAGAGAGCTGGAAGACCAGGAAAAGAAGCCGCCGTCGAAATAGGCGGCCTCCCGCCAATCCCACGCATCCCGATGAGCAACGATAAGAAACTGACCGTTCTCGCCCATCTCGACGAGCTTCGGCGGAGATTGACCAGAAGCGTGATCGCTGTAGCTGTAGCCACAGCCATCGCCTTCGTCTTCGCCAATCACATCTTCTACCTCTTCAAGCTTCCTGCCGGCAACGTTGAGCTAGTCTTCATTGAAATGACCGAGATGATAAGCACCTATATGAAAGTCTGTCTCGCCGCCGGCATCGCCATCTCTATGCCCTACCTCGTCTACCAGTTCTTCGCCTTCGTCGCTCCGGCTCTGACCCGCAAGGAGAAAAAGTACGTTTATATCATCCTGCCATGGGTAACTTTCATGTTCCTGGGAGGGATAGCGTTCGCCTATTTCGTCCTTCTGCCGCCGGCCTTAAATATCCTGCTGACCTTCGGGGAGGACATCGCCACACCGCAGATAAGAATCGGCAACTACATTTCGCTGGTGACACGGATACTGCTGATAACCGGTCTTATATTCGAACTGCCGGTGGTGACCACTTTCCTGGCCCGTCTCGGCGTCCTTTCGCCGAAGTGGCTGGCCGGCAAGCGCAAGGCCGCCATCTTACTGTCATTTGTCGTCGCCGCTATCGTCACCCCCACCATGGACCCTGTCAACCAGACGCTCGTCGCCGGTACTTTGATTGTCCTGTTCGAAATGAGTATCTGGCTGGCCAAAATATTCCAGCAAAGGGAAGCACCCCGGATAGCCGCCGGGCTTCCGAAAACTGACGGAAAGGAGGAAAAGCCATGTACCAACCACGGCAGACATGAGCCATCCTTTCCGTCGGAGCGTGTCTCTCCGACAAGATTACCCGAATCCTGAAATTTAAAAAATCGAAAGGAGACCACGTTGAGGAGGTTCTTCGGCCCCAAGACCTGGATTCTCGCCGCCGGCCTGGTACTCGGCGCTCTTGGAGCATTACTCGTTAAATTCGGCAACCCGCCCAACATGGGCGTCTGCGTCGCCTGTTTCTATCGCGATATCGCCGGTGCCCTCGGCCTCGACCGCGCCACTGCCGTCCAGTACCTGCGGCCGGAAATCATCGGCTTCGTGCTCGGGGGACTCGTATCATCTTATGCTTTCAAGGAGTTCCGTGCCCGCGGCGGCTCGACGCCGCTGGTGCGCTTCCTGCTCGGCATGTTGATGATGATAGGCGCCATGGTCTTCCTCGGCTGTCCCATCCGCGCCACGCTAAGACTGGCGGGCGGCGACCTTAACGGTTTGACCGGACTGGCCGGACTGGCCGGCGGTGTGGCTGTCGGCGTCGTCATGCTCAAACGCGGTTTCAGCCTGGGACGGGCCACGAAGCAAATAACGATTGCCGGATGGATAATGCCGGTATTCATGGTTGTCCTGCTCGTTCTCGCCTTCGTCCTTCCCCCGTTCATCTTTTCCAGCCAGAGCGGCCCCGGCTCAATGCACGCTCCAATCCTCATCTCGCTCGGGGCCGGCCTGCTGGTCGGCTTTCTCGCCCAGCGCGCCCGGATGTGCTTTGCCGGTGCCTTTCGCGACCTGATAATGGTCAAGGACGGTTACCTGATTACCGGTGTGGTCTCAGCACTGCTGGCCGCCCTGGTATTCAACCTGATACTGGGTCAGTTCAAGCTCGGCTTCGAAGGCCAGCCAATCGCCCACAGCAATCACCTCTGGAACTTCCTTGGCATGGCGCTCCTCGGTCTGGCGGCGGTACTGGCCGGCGGCTGTCCCCTGCGACAGACCATCCTCTCCAGCGAGGGCGACACCGATGCCGCCCTTACCGTTACCGGCCTGATTGCCGGCGCCGCCTTCGCCCATAACTTCGGCCTGGCGTCAAGTGCTGACGGCCCTTCGGCCCTGGGACCGTGGGCAGTCATTGCCGGTCTGGCAATATGCCTGGTACTGGGCTTCACCATGAGAGAGAAGACCTAGGGACAGGGGCCTTTGATGCCGCTATTCGGTAAGAAAAAAGACAACAGGCTGCCTTTCGATGGCATCATCATCTTCCTCGACGTCCAGGAAGCCATGAAGGCCGAAAAGGCATTAAAAGAAACCGGATACGCCGTCAAACTGGTCGCACCGCCACGCCATCTCCGCAAAGGTTGTGACCTTGCCCTGCAGATTAACCTGGTGGAGCAAGCGGGCATCCAGCGCACCCTTGACCGGAAAGAAATCGGCTTCGTCGAAATCTCCCCGATTAACGAAGCCACCTCGCAAATGCTTCACGTTGTTAAGACAACTGACTTTGGCAGGTGGCTGATGGTCAAGGCAGGGAACATGAAGCTGACCTTTGAGAAAAAGTCCGGCCGCATCGTAAATACGTCCGGCGGCGGCTGTCCCGACATCCCGCACCTTCATTCCATCCTGCTCGGAAAGACCGTCGCCGAAGCGCCCGACCTGCGGCACGAGGGCTTCACCCTGTGCGCCATGATGCTTAACCGGGCTCTGGAAGAAAGCCGCAAGATTACCGCAAGGGGGTAACCCAACATGATGCTACTGACCGGAACGGTACCTGTACAGGACTTGCCGCTGACGGCCGGTGAGGTCCGCTTCGATGGTGATGTCACCAGAGTCGGGGACCATGCCATTCCAGCAACCCAGGGGACCGGCGCCATGATAAGCGCCGCTGTGGCAGTCACCAGCTGTCTGCGCCTGCCACCGCCATGGGCGCTGGTAGTCGGTGACATCGGACGGGGAGTCGGCAGCCGGGAAATGTACCAATACCTAATTAACGGCATCCTTGAGATTTCGCCCAGGGTACTGGCGCTCCATTACTGCGTCCCGGACGTGGCCTTGATGAAGGACCTGTGCCAGGCGGTGGACAGATGCGACCGACGGCCGGTGATGATAGCCGATGCCGGCGCCATGTACGCCGCAAAGGCCGCCGGGCTCGCCCCCAAGTTCGACATCATGACCCCCGATGCCAGTGAGATGGCCTTCCTGGCCGATCCCGAGGCGACTCATCCAGCTTATATCGCCCGGCACCTTTTCGATACGGAAAATGCCCGGATACCTGAACTGGTATCGGCGGCCTACAGCAACAAATGCGCCGCCCGCTACCTCCTGGTCAAAGGCGCGACCGACTACATCGCCTGCGAAGGCAAAATTGTCAGCACCATTACCAGCCCCAACGTGCCGGCGCTGGAGCCCATCGGCGGCACCGGTGATACCATCACCGGCCTTATCGCCGCGCTGACCTATTATGGCATGGACCCTGAGGGGGCGCTGGTTACCGCCGCCCGCACCAACCGTATTGCCGGGGAAGCCGCCGCGGCGACTCCGGCGACGCGTATCAGCAGCATTATCGAGAAGTTCCCCGTGGTGCTGACCCGCCGCCTCAAGCTGACACCTGCCAATATTAATTGAGAGGAAGCATGAAAAATGATAGAAGTTGATGCCCGTGGTTTTTCCTGCCCGGTGCCGGTCATGAAGACCGGTGAGGCCATCGACAAAAACCCGAAGCAACCGATAACCGTCCTGGTTGACAACCCGGCTTCCAAAGACAATGTCAGCCGGCTGGCCAGAAGCAAAGGATACAGGGTGGAAGTGAAAACAGATGGGGATGGCTATAGACTGACACTAACGCCGTAATTGAACTGTCAAGCGGCTTCGACTAGAATTGTCGGGGCTGTTCAGGGAGCGCCTGGGTCCCGGTGGGCTTCGCGGACTTCAAATCCGTCGGGAGGCATTTCTGATGTCTCCGGTGGGTTCGACTCCCATGCGCTCCCGCCACCCATTGTTTGAGATACCTGCGTACCCGCCGAACACTTCAGAGTTAGGTTGCCAGCTTCGAAGTGGCGCCTCGACGCTGACGCCGGGTGTGGCCAATTCCCGGAGTTATCAGGCCAGAGGCCCCATCGGCGGTCGCGCAAGGGGAATACCCCAGCCGGGCTTCTTCGACGCCGGCGGCTTCTCCTCTCCGGACGGGGACGGCCCTGCCGGTGGCTCCGCAGTTGATGTCCCCTCCGGTTGCTGACACACCGCAGACTCCTGCTCGGTGTCTCCGGTATTGACGGCCGGAGACTCAAGCCTTGGCGGCTCAGGAACACCTGCCAGTTCCACTCTTATCGGTGCCGGGGCGATGACCGGCGCCCGGGACACCTCGGCAACGGAAAGCAGTTCTACCGCCGGCGCAGTTACTGCCGGCGTACCGCTGTCAGCAACGCGGGCCGTCTCCGAAGGCCGGGCTGCCGCTTGACACGGCGGCTCCGGTAGTACTTCAGGAATGTTGCCTTCGCCGTCTGTCCGGGACCCGGATGATTCCATAGCGGCCGTCGTTTTCGTCTCTGCCGGTTGCCGGGGCAGTCCTTCCGATACCGGCACCGCAGAGGGCTCAGCGGACTGCAACGGCGGCGCCTCTTCCTCTTTCGTCGAGTCCGGATGGTCTTCCGGCATCGTTGGAATGGGAGGTTGGACCGGCCGCTCCGGCAGCGCCTTGGCCGCCCTGGCCACAGTGCGGCCGATACTTCGGGCTATGAACATGGCCACCACGGCGGCCACAACCGCGGCGCACAGAATTGCCACCAGCGCCAGCCGCCACAGCTCGGCGATTGCATTGTTAATGTGCGTCTCGGGAGCGGCGATGCCGTAGAACCACCGCTTCTTCTCCAGTGGCGCGATGGAGACCTGCAAAGGGCCGGCGTTTGGCGGGGAAACCTCAAGGTGGGGGTCAGCGTTGCGGTTGCGGAGAAGCGATTGCGACTTCTCCATCACTCCCGGCCAGGCTGAAACAGCCTCGATGATTTCGCGGGTCCCCGGTCCGAAGCGCGCGTCGGCTATCAACCGGTCAGCCACGCTTTGCGGCAGCGGCGCCAGAGGGCGAAAGCGCAGGCCGGTATCGGATGGCTGGCTCAGCCGGATACCGTACTCGTCCCACAGGACCCCGAACTCACCATATCCGGCAAAACCGCTGTCCGCCCTTACCATAGCGTCAATGGCGTCCAGGGTAACGCGGCCGATGGCCGTTCCCACAGGCGCCGCGGCGGGGCCCACAGGAACCGAGAAATAAATGTACACCTGACAATCGCCGGGGTCATATACCGGCCCGTCAACGGAGGTGAGCCCGCCGATGGCCCAGATGAAGACCGGATTACTGTCAAAGCTGGCCCCCAGAAGCCGCGGGGCACTGGCCGCCACCGCCTTTCCGGAACGGTCGGTAATCACTACCGCTTCGTAGCCGTTATCCGCAGCCAGTCGGACGAGGGCGCTTTCGACATCGGCATTTCCCCACCCCGCCTCCGGCTGCAAAACAAGCGCGACGACCTGCGGCAAAGACGCCGCTTCCCTGAGCCGGCCGCTCAGGCCGGCAAGGTATGCGTCCAGTGCCCTGGCGGTAGCTTCCGCCCGGTAGAGGTCGCGCTGGTGAAGGTCAGTCAGCAGTTGTGCACGCAGGTAAGCACTGCTGACAGCGGCCACAATCAGTACAGTCAGTATCGTGACCAGCACAAATGCAGTGACAAGCCTGGCCGTCAGCGGCCACTCACGCCATCTGCGGACTTTCAAGGCTGAATTAACTCCATATCAACTTTCCCTGGCCACTCCCCGGGGCAGAAAAGACCGATGGAAAACTATACATTCAGTGCCGCAATTACCGCAAATGCCAGAGATATCCGGCCGCACTCGCACGGGCGGCCCGTACTATATTGACGCCAAAAAATCCTGCCTTATCAGCGACGCAATCGTGCTGCTGTAGTTGTGCCTTTGAAGCCAATCTGATAGCATGAAGGGTTGTCCCCGGCCACCGAATATGGTGGCCCGAGCAGGATCAGGAAGCTGTGAAGAATCCTTATCGGACGCTTGGTGTCGGCCTGGTGGCCGCCGGTGCGTTGTTTGCCCCGGTGGCCTACTTTGTCATCAGCTCGGCCCCGCTGACCGCGATGGCCATATTGTCGCTCCTGGTCGGCTTTACCTGCATCGCCCTTGCCAGCACCCGTCCCTACATCTCACCTGAGGCCTCGCTCGTTTTGCTTCAGACAGGCATGGAAAACATCGCCGCCCTGCTCGAGGAGCTGGCCCTGCGTAACAAAGCCATATACGTACCGTCGTCCATGGCCGATGGCAAACCCAAAGCCATAATACCGCTGGCTGACGGAGCAACGCCGGTACTCAAGAACAGGGTACCGGGGAGGCTGGTCGTGAGGTATGGCAGCCGTCCGGATGAGGTCGGCATCGCCCTGACCACACCCGGCGGCGCCAGTCTCCCACTGGTCCGAGATTCGCTCGGTCCCGGCGACAGCCAGATTGAATCCGCCCTTTCCTACCTGCTGGTCGGCGTCCTGGACCTGGCTACCGGAGTTACGGTTACCAGTCAAAATGGGCAGTTAAATATCGATATCCGCAACCCCCGACTGCACTGGGAGAACATCTGGTACTACCGTTCCCTGGGCAGTCCCATCGCCTCCATGGCCGCCGCGGTCACCTGTGAGGCCCTTGGCAAGGCGGTCAGGATAAAAGGCGAAGCCGTGAATATGAAGCAGGCACGGGTGGAGATAGAGGTGATGGATTGAGGATATACAACAAATATGTGCTGTCCCTGCTCCTGAGCCTGGGGATAAGCAATGTGGCGCTTGCCGCCGCAGGGCAGAGGGCGCTTGACGTTTATATTGTCCTCAATACCGTTGTCTACCTTGTCATATCGCTGGTCTATGTCTATCTGAACCCGCGGGCGCGGAGCCTTCTCGGCACCATTGGTTTTGTCCTCCTCGGCGCCTTTCTTGTTATCGCCGGCATGAAGGCGGCGGAGGTGCTTGGCTGGTGAAGATACCCACCCACCGTATCATCGGCCTTGTGATTCTGAGCGCCGCTCTGCTGGTTGTTCCGGCACCGCCAGCCATGGCTGCGGAGCCACACCAGGACCCGGCGGCCGTCCCGGTGATATTCAGCCCGGTGTCCCTGCTCCAATACTATTCCGAGACCCAGGACTATCTTCTCCGTAAAGATGCGTCAGCGGTTGTGGCGAGACTGGAAAAAATACCCTTTGCCAACATACCGGCAGTGTATGAAGAACCGGTCAGCAGCCTGAACCGCAACGAGGTCGAGCTTGTCTCCATTCTGGTCAGGGCAGATGATGAGCTCCGCAACCTCGATGCGCTGGTAAGTCAGTACCGCTATGATGA
>DAOUCU010000002.1:0-48862 GCA_034431935.1 Dehalococcoidia bacterium
GCCGGGGTCGAGTGCTCACAGTGCTGGGCCTGTGTTGACCGGTGCCGCCGCGGCGCCATCGTTATCCGTGACGGCGGGCCTAAGATAAATGTCCATCTGTGCGATATGTGCGAAAATTGCGTTAAAGTCTGTCCGACGGGCAAGCTGGTGTCGGAACGCAAAGGCTTCCGAATAGTGGTCGGCGGCAAGTTCGGGCGCTTTCACCAGTTAGGCTACGAGCTTTGTGAGATGGCCGACCTTGATACGCTCATGAAGGCAATTGAGGCCAGTATCGAGACCACTAAGGGGGAGGCGGTGGGCGAGGAGAGCCTGACGTCAATCATCAACCGTACCGGTGTTTTACCGATATTTGAAAAGCTGATTCTGAAAGGCGGCAACATGAATGAGAAGACGACGTTGAATGTTACTGGAATGACCTGCGACAAGTGCGTCATGCACGTTACCAGGGCGCTCCAGAAAGTGCCCGGCGTGACCAGCGCTAAAGTCGATCTCGCCTCGGGTAAGGCGACAGTGGAATACGATCGTTCCAAGGCCGGCCTTGCGGATATGGAAAAAGCTGTCAGGGACGCCGGCTATGGGATTGCCAGAGAAACGGCGCCGCGCTCTTCAATCGGCGGCGATAGCTGTTGCGGGTGACGTCGGGCGGGGCCCGCACGATTCCGGCGACGCTCGAAGAATACGCCGTACGGTCGATTGACCATGCATGGCGGCGGGTGCTAGTATGAAAATCAAGCATTTATATCGGTTTACTGTCATTCCTGCCAAAGCATCCCCTGCTCTCCGGTCATTTTAACAATTTGCGTGGAGGGTATTCTGCATGAAGACAAGGCTGTCGCTACTTTCTCTGGCAGGTTTGCTCGGGCTTCTGTCGTTTCTGGTGGCTTGTAGACAACCAACTCTCACCGCGGCAACGATGGCGGAAATGACCTGGTGGGACCATATCGCACGGTCGCTGGTCCAGGACAACTTCCTTGGCTACGTTATACCTCTGCTCATTGGCGTCATCGGGCTTTTCTTCAGGGTGCGTATGCTCCGTTTCGCCATTCTGGCGTTTTCCATTGTCTATCTGGGTTTTGTTTTGGGCCTGCGCCTTAGCGGTTTTGGTGCTCCATCTACATTCATAATTTTCCTCAATGAGACCGGTATCAAGGTCAATATGTCCTTCTACCTGACGTGGGTCTTTCTGATAGTCCTCGGCGTGTTCGTTGGTCGGCTTTTCTGCGGCTGGGTCTGTCCCATGGGGGCTTTCCAGCAGTTTCTGTTCCGCAAGGATATGGCATTGAAAGTAAGCCCGCGTGTTCATAACTGGCTGAAATGGCTCCGGTACGTTGTGCTGGTGGTGATGATAGTAACCGTTGTTGTATGGGGCGTAAGATGGTGGGGTGCCAACGACCCGTTCCGTAACCTTTTCCGCCTGAGCTGGGAATTGACCTCGATAACGGGGACGATTCTGCTGGTGCTGGTACTGGCCGGCTCCCTGTTCGTCTTTGCTCCGTGGTGCAAGTATGTCTGCCCGCTGGGCGCCACCCTGGCGCTCTTTTCCAAGCTTTCGCTATGGAAGGTTAAGATTGACGAGGCCAAGTGCACCGACTGCAAGCGGTGCTACAAGGTTGATTGCGACTACCAGGCAATAACCCCGGGTGGTGGAGGGTTAAAGCCCAAAGTTAATCAGCTTGAATGTACCACCTGCGGCGAGTGCATCGCGAAGTGCCCGGAGGCAGCGATAAAGATGACCTGGTTTACCAGGGACGTTAAGGGAAAGAAGCCATCCGCGTAAGCGGTAGGGTGGATTGAACGAAAGGGGAGCCCCGTGGCTCCCCTTTCTGTTTTCCGATCAGGTGCCTCTATGATACGAACAAAGATATGATGCGCTATAATATCCGATTGTGTCAAACGGAGAAGTTACAACCAGGCGGCAACGCGTTCGCGAGGATATCCGCAACGTGGTCATTGTGGCCCATGTCGATCACGGCAAGACCACCTTGGTGGACGCCATGCTCAAGCAGAGTAAAATCTTCCGCGATAACCAGCAGGTCGGCGAGCAGATACTTGACTATAATCCGCTGGAGCGAGAGCGCGGCATAACCATACTGGCCAAGAATACGGCAGTGGTCTACAAGGGCATTAAGATAAATATCATCGATACCCCGGGGCATGCCGATTTCAGCGGTGAGGTGGAACGGGTGGTCAATATGGCCGACGGGTGCCTTCTGCTGGTTGACGCCGCTGAGGGGCCGATGCCCCAGACCCGATTTGTCCTGCGACAGACACTGGCCCGCGGCCTTAAATCAATTGTGGTCATCAACAAAGTCGACCGTCCCGATGCCCGTATTAATGAAGTCCTGAACCTGACCCAGGACCTTTTCCTGGAACTTGCCACCGAGCCGGAACAGCTCGACTTCACGGTCTTTTACGCCATCGGCCGCGATGGTGTGGCCTCGACCGACCCGAAGAACCTGGGACGTAGCCTGATCCCGCTATTCGAGGCGCTCATAAACGAAGTGCCTCCGCCGCGCATTGAGGAAGGACCGTTCCAGATGCTCGTTACCAACCTCGATTATGATACCCATAAGGGTAAGATAGCTATCGGGCGCATCTTCCGCGGGAGCGTCTCCCGTCACGATATTGTGGCGGTTATTGACAGCAAGCACAATATTACGCCGTTCCGGGTAGAGGGCGTTTTCACCTTTCTCGGTCTCGGGCGCGAGGAGATAGCTTCGGCGTCAGCCGGAGATATTGTGGCCATTACCGGTCTGGACAGGGTCAGCATCGGCGATACTATCGCCAGCGCTGACCGGCCCGAAGCACTTCCGGGTATCTCCATCAGCGAGCCGACGGTGAAGATGATGTTCCTGGTGAATGATTCGCCGTTCGCCGGGCGGGAGGGCAAATATTGCACGTCACGACACCTGAGAGAGCGGCTTTACCGCGAGCTGGAGACGAACCTGAGTCTCCGGGTACAGGATACGGATAGTCCGGATTCGTTTCTGGTTTCCGGGCGCGGCGAGCTTCATCTGGCGATACTGATTGAGACGATGCGGCGCGAAGGGTATGAGTTCCAGGTATCAAGGCCGGAAGCCATCACCAGAATGGTCAACGGACAGTTGATGGAGCCGGTGGAAATGCTTACCATTGATACCAGGGAGACCAACATCGGCGTCCTTACGGAGATTCTCAGCCACCGACTGGCCAGGGCGACCAGCATGCAGGCTGATGGTAAGGGCAACGTGCGGATGGAGTACCGGATACCCACCCGGGGACTGATCGGCTTCCGCAGTGAGTTTCTGACGGCCACACGGGGCGACGGCGTGATGAACACCATGTTTCTAGACTATGAGCCGTGGCACGGCGAGATGGTTTCGGCAAGAAACGGCGTCCTGGTAGCGGCGGAGACGGGAACGGCCGTCACTTACGGACTGAACGTCGCGCAGGGCCGCGGCACAACCTTCATTAAGCCGGGTACGGCGGTATACGAGGGTATGATTATCGGCCTGAACTCCCGGGCGAACGATATTGAAATAAATGTCTGCAAGGAAAAGAAGCTGACCAACGTACGGGCTTCGACCGCCGATATCGCCATCAAACTTTCGCCGCCGGTTGAGTTCAGCCTCGAGGAGTCGCTGAGCTTCATCAATGATGACGAGCTGGTGGAGGTGACGCCCAAGAGTCTCAGATTGCGCAAGAAACTGTTGACCCAGTTGCAGCGAGCGCGGGCCAGGTCGGGTCGGATGGCAAGGGTGGAGGCAGAGTGACAGGACGCATACTCCCGTCTCCGTTCTAAAGAGAAATAGCGGGGCATTGCTTCCGGGACAGCTTTGATGAAAATCGGCTTTCTTGAAGCCAAGTCGGACAGGTTTATTAACGACGTTATCGCCAGGATTGACGGCTTCGAGACTGAGTTCATCTCGCTCTCCGCTTCCCCGGCGCCGATTGCCGGTGATTACCGGGTGGTGGTGGACCGTCTGAGCTTCCGGTTTCCCTATCTGGGTGAGGTGGTCAAGAGCTATGCTATCGGGGGCGCTTATGTCATCAACAATCCATTCGCCTCGGCTCTGACCAATAAGCTGGTTGACATGAAGCTGGCCTCCGGTCTTGGTATCCCGGTACCCAGAACCGTGGCTCTCCCTCGGCTTGACGGCTTTGAAGAGACGGAGGGTGCGGTCACAGCGATTGACTGGGAGAAAGCTCTGGAGGGTATCGGCTTTCCCTGCATCCTCAAACCGTATGATGGCTATGCCTGGGACGATGTGTATGTTGTTAGTTCCCTGGAAGAGCTCCGTGCGAAGCATGAGTCGTTGACTTCGCGGCCGGTAATGCTGGCACAGCAGCTAATCCGGTACCGGGACTATTACCGGGCTTTCTGCATCAATCGGAAGGATGTCCTGTTTGCCCGCTGGATTCCCCGCCCGCTTGGAATGGGAGAGTTCCCAGGTTCCGACCTGAAGCCTATCGAAAGTCTGGTCGAACAGCTTTCAATGATGACGGTTCGTCTCAACGAAGCGCTGGACCTCGATGTCAATGCCGTTGAGTGGTGCCTTGACGAGGAGGGGAGGCCATGGCTGATTGACGCCTTTAATGAAGTCCCGGATATTCGGCGGGAGAGCCTTCCCAAAAGTTACTACGACTGGCTGGTTGAGCGATTTGCGAACTGTATCCGGGAAAAAGCGGAATCGGGGAAGCGGAATCGTACTGTCTTCGGGACTCCCCAGGTGCTTTAGTTTTAGCTCTGCCTCTGTCATCGACGCGTACATTGACGACAAAAGTCATACAAGTTAGTTGATTGTTTTAGTAAACAATGTTATCATATTTGAACTTATGACTGATTCGGTTAAACGGGGTCAGCCCTGTTATCCAGAAGGAGGGAATCGCAATGTCAGGGATTGCACGGGACATCACGGAAACTATCGGGCGCACGCCGCTGGTGCGGCTGAACCGCATGGCCAGCGGTATGGCGGCTGAAGTCTGCGCCAAGCTGGAATCGCGCAACCCCTGTGCCAGTGTGAAAGACCGTATTGGTTTTGCCATGATCCGTGCCGCAGAGCAGGCCGGCGCCATCGGGAAGGACACAGTGCTGGTCGAGCCCACCAGCGGCAATACCGGGATCGCTCTGGCCTTCGTTTGTGCTGCCCGGGGTTACCCGCTGGTGCTGACCATGCCCGACACGATGTCAGTTGAGCGCCGGCGCCTGCTGGCGGTATTTGGCGCCAGGCTTGTCCTGACCCCGGGTGCTGAAGGCATGAACGGCGCGATCAAACGTGCCGAGCAATTAGTCGCGGAAAACCCGAATTACCTGATGCTCCAGCAGTTTAAGAACCCGGCTAACCCGGCGATACATCGGGAGACTACAGCCGAGGAGATATGGCGCGATACCGACGGGCGGGTGGATATTCTGGTATCCGGTGTCGGTACTGGCGGCACCATTACCGGCGTTGCTGAAGTCATCAAGAAAAGGAAGCCCGACTTCAAGGCAGTTGCCGTTGAGCCGGAGGCGTCGCCGGTCCTGTCCGGCGGTAAGCCCGGGCCTCACAAGATACAGGGTATCGGAGCCGGGTTTGTGCCGGACATTCTGCGCCGTGATCTCATTGACGAAATTGTCAGAGTGAGCAACGACAATGCGGGGGCCACTGCCCGCCGTCTTGCCCGTGAGGAAGGGATACTGGCCGGAATATCCTCCGGTGCGGCGGCATGGGCGGCACTGGAGGTTGCTCGCAGGCCGGAAAACAAGGGTAAGCTGATTGTGGTTGTCCTGCCTGATACCGGCGAGCGATATCTGAGCACATGGCTCTTCCAGGACCTCTATCCTGAAGGTGCCACGCTCTAGACCCACGGAGGGGAAGTATGAAACCGGAAACACTGGCTATTCACGCCGGTCAGCGGCCGGACCCGCTGACCGGCGCAGTTTCGGTGCCAATTTACCAGACCTCGACCTTTGCCTTCGCTGAGCCGGGGAAGACCCGCGGCTGGGACTATTCTCGTTCCGGTAACCCGACGCGGCGGGTGCTTGAAGATACGATTGCCGCACTGGAAGGCGGCAAGGCTGGTTTTGCCTGTTCTACCGGCATGTCGGCTATTACCACTGTGGCTGCCCTGTTTTCGCGGGGCGACCATATCGTCTGCGGCGATGATGTCTACGGGGGCACTTACCGCCTGTTCCAGAACGTTACTTCCCGGTTCGGCATCGAAGTTACGTTTACCCGGATGAATTCCAGGGAGAGCATCGAGCGGGCCATCCGTCCGAATACCAGACTCATCTGGATTGAGACGCCGTCTAACCCGCTGCTGGGTATAACCGACATCGAAATGGTCGCCGGGCTGGCGCGGTCACGGGGAATCGTCACTGCCATTGACAACACTTTTGCCACGCCCGTTTTCCTCCAGCCGGTAAAGTACGGTATTGACATCATCGTTCACTCAACGACCAAGTACCTGAACGGACACTGCGACGTTGTCGGCGGCGTCATAGTCACTACCACTGACGAGTTGACCGGCCGGATTGGTTTCCTTCACAACGCCATGGGGACCTGTGCCTCTCCCTTTGATTGCTGGCTGGTTCTGCGTGGCATTGAGACTCTGGCACTGCGGGTCAGGAGGCATGAGAGCAACGCGCTGGCGGTGGCCGCTTTTCTTGAGTCCCAACCGGCCGTTCGCAGGGTGTATTATCCCGGCCTGGCCGGACATCCCGGCCACGATGTGGCCAGCAGGCAAATGAAAGGATTTGGCGGCGTCGTCAGCTTCGAGGTTAATGGGGGGACTGAGGCGGTCTATCGGGTCATGGGTCGAACGCGTCTCTTCACCGTGGCCGAGTCGCTTGGTGGCGCGGTTTCGCTCATTGAGCACCCGGCTACCATGAGCCATGCCTCTATGCCGTTGGAATACCGTCAGGCCGTGGGCATTTCTGACGGTCTTATCCGCCTGTCCGTTGGTCTGGAGGACCCTGACGACCTTATCGCCGACCTGAGCCAGGCGCTGAAGGGTTAGGAGGTTGATATATGTCCTATGCCACGGTTCTGCGCTGTCGCAAGTGCGGGCAGGAATACCCTATCCAACCGAGGCGGATGTGCGATTTTTGCCTCAGTCCGGTTGAAGTGTGTTATGACTACAAAGCGCTGAAGGCGGTGGTAAGCCGCTCGTCGATTGCGTCCGGTCCGGTCAACATGTGGCGCTATGCCCAGCTTTTGCCGGTGGAGTCGGGCGATGAGGTTGATATCGGTACCGGGTTCACTCCTCTCCTGCATGCCGAGCGGCTGGGACGGGAACTGGGGCTTGACCGGCTTTATTTAAAGAACGATTGTGTTAACCCTACTTGGTCGTTTAAGGACCGGGCAGTCTCGGTGGCGGTGAGCAAGGCCCGTGAGTTTGGCTTCAACACGCTGGGCTGTGCCTCCACCGGTAATCTGGCGGCCTCCGTGGCCGCCCATGCGGCGCGTGCCGGCATGGAGGCTTATGTCTTCGTACCGGCCAGTGTTGAAAGCGGCAAGCTGGTAGGAATCGCCATTTACTCACCGCATCTTGTGACGGTCGAAGGTTCCTATGATGACGTTAACCGGTTGTGCGGGCAGGTGGCCAGCGAATACAACTGGGGTTTTGTCAACATTAACCTGCGTCCCTACTATGCCGAGGGCAGTAAGACCCTCGGTTACGAGGTGGCCGAGCAGCTTGGCTGGAAGGCTCCGGACTGCGTCGTTGCCCCGGCCGCTTCCGGTCTCCTTTTTACACGTATATGGAAGGGGCTTCAGGAGCTGGCCATGCTTGACCTTATCGGCCCGGTCAACACACATATGTTTATTGTTCAGGCCGAAGGGAGCGCTCCGATAGTCCATGCTTATGATACAGGCAGCCTTCACGTTCATCCGGTCACGCCGAACACCGTGGTGACTTCGATTGCTATGGGTAACCCGGCTGACGGCTACCACGCGCTTATGACGGCACGGCAGTCCGGTGGTGGGGCGGTATCTGCCAGCGATGAAGAAGCAACCGCCGGTGTCAAACTTCTGGCGCGTACCGAGGGCATTTTTGCTGAAGCGGTCGGCGGTGTGGTTATCACCGGCCTCAAGAAGCTGGTGGATTCAGGAGCTATTCAACGCGACGAGGTTGTGGTAGCCTTTCTTACCGGTGCTGGTCCGCGGACGCAGGAAATAATATCTGATGTCGTCCATCCGGTCCGTGTGCCGGCGAGTATGGATGCCTTCCGGAAAGTTGTTGAATCGGCGGCAAGTGCGGCCCGTCAGCCGGCACCGGCCGCCGAGGGAGGAAACTGACCATGGCCAGAAAACAGGTGCTGTTCACTTTCCCGCGAGAATTGATTAGGGAGCCGGTCATTCATAATCTGTCCCATAACTTCAAAGTCGTCACTAACATCCGGCGCGCCGACGTGGCGGAGGACCGCGGCTGGGTTATGCTGGAGCTCGAGGGCGATACACGCGAGATTGATAACGCCATAGCCTGGGCGAAGGCCCGTGGTGTGCGGGTTGATTCAATTGGCGGCGACTTGGTGGAGGGGTGATATGATGTGGGGTGTATGGGATTCGAAGCTGGTTACTTAAAGCTCTATCGCTCCGGAGAGCTGGAGCGCCGTGTCCGCAGGCTTGAAGCCCGGCTGGCCAGGTGCGATATCTGTCCCAGAAAGTGCGGTGTTAACCGTCTTGCCCGTGAAACGGGCTTCTGCCGTTCCGGACGTCTGCCAATTGTGTCATCCTATTGTGACCACCATGGCGAGGAGCCGGCCATATCCGGCCATCGCGGCTCGGGGACTGTTTTCTTCGGTAACTGCAATCTGCGGTGTGTCTATTGTCAGAACTATCAGATAAGCCAGTCACCGGACGCCCAGCGCGGCAGGGAGATGGACTGCCGTATTCTGGCTGATAAGATGGTCTATCTTCAGGACGAACTTGGTTGCCACAATATCAATCTGGTTTCGCCGTCCCATTTTGTACCGCAGATTGTCCGGGCGGTATTTGAAGCGGTGCCCCTCGGACTAAGAGTGCCTTTGGTCTACAACACCAATGCCTACGATAATATGGACACTCTGCGTGAGCTTGATGGGGTTGTTGACATATATTTGCCCGATATCAAATACAGCTCGGACGTACTGGCGATGAAATACTCGCAGGCCCGCGGCTATGTCGGTTATGCCCGTTGTGCAATTAAGGAGATGCACCGGCAGGTCGGTGACCTGGCGGTTGACGACCGTGGTGTGGCTCAGAGGGGCGTTATCGTCCGTCACCTGATTCTGCCGAACGATATCGCCGGGAGCGAGGAGTCACTGACCTGGCTGGCACGGGAGGTTTCGCGCACCATTACGGTGAGTATTATGGCGCAATATTACCCGTGCTTCCGTGCGCCGCGGGTTCCTTTACTATCACGGAAGATATCGGCGGCTGAGTACCGTCGGGTGGTGAGACTGGTAGGTGAGCTCGGGTTGGAGAACGGCTGGATTCAGGGGTTTGAGTCGCCGGAAAACTATCTACCTGATTTTGAGGCCGAAGGCCACCCGTTTGAGACAAAGAAGGATAGCAATTAGGTAACCGGAAAGTCCGTTTATGTTGCTGGCGTGGTTCTAGCGAAAGGCCGGCGGTAATCTGTCCTCAAGCAGGTAAAAGCGTCCGTCTTCAGTTACCTGGACTATCTGCCCTTTGAGCATAGCCTGAATGGCGTACATCCGGAAATCGCGCCCTTTCAGTAACTGTTCGAGAAAAGACCGTTGTGTCTGGAAGCCGAGGTCCTCGAGCGTCTTGGCGCCATGGGGATTGATAGCGCCGTTCTGGCGGAAGACGGCAATTACCTGCCTCGCCGTGCGTTTGAATCGCCAGTTGGGGATGACGTAGACACCGATGATAAAGAGCACTAAGAGCAGGCCGATGGTTAATATATTTTGCAAATCCATAGCCCGGATAGATTACCTGAATCCCCTGGTAAAGACAAATCCCTGTCTGGCATACGTTGACACCACGAATGGCTTACTCTAAAATCGGCTGCTTTACCGGAAAGGTGAATTCGACAATGCTTAGCGATGAAATACGCCAGGGATTTCTCGAATATTTTCGTTCGAAAGGACATAAGATTGTCCCGAGCTCATCTCTGGTGCCGCATAATGACCCTACCCTGCTTCTAACCACAGCCGGAATGGTCCAATTTAAGCCATACTTTCTGGGGTTGGAGACCCCACCCAATCCCAGGCTGGCATCCTGCCAGAAATGCTTCCGGACGACCGATATCGATAGCGTCGGCGACAGCAAGCACCTTACCTTCTTCGAGATGCTCGGTAACTTCAGCGTCGGCGACTACTTCAAAAAAGAAGCGATAGCCTGGGGGTGGGAGTATGTCACGGGTAATCTGAAGCTGCCGAAGGAGCGGCTCTGGGCCACCGTTTACAAGGATGACGATGAGGCTTTCGGGTACTGGCGCAGCATGGGCTTGCCGGAATCCAGGGTTGTCCGGCTTGGCGAGAAGGACAATTTCTGGGGGCCGGCCGGCGATTCCGGCCCGTGCGGGCCGTGCAGTGAGATACATTTTGATTTTGGACCGGACACCGGCTGCCGGAAGTTGGACTGCAATCCGGGATGTTCCTGCGGGCGCTTCATCGAAATCTGGAACCTTGTCTTTACCGAATACAACCAGGACCGCCAAGGCAGACGAACGCCATTGCCGAAGCCGAATATCGATACCGGCATGGGTCTTGAGCGGGTGGTAGCGGTGGTCGGCGGTAAGGATACGGTCTACGAGACCGACTTTTTTGTGCCTTTGCTGGAGCAAACGGCGGGCCTGGCCGGGAAAAAATACGGCGGGGACGAGGTGGTTGACCGGGCGATACGTGTCGTCGCTGAGCACAGCCGCGGTGTAACATTCCTCATTGCTGATGGGGTTTTGCCGTCGAATGAGGGCCGCGGTTATGTGCTGCGGCGTGTCCTTCGCAGGGCAAGCCTGTTCGGCCGGAAGCTTGGCCTGAATGAGCCATTCCTGGGGGACATCGCCGAAGTCGTTATTGGCCGTATGGGGCACGTCTATCCGGAACTGGTGAACAATCACACCTTCATCAAGGAGGTCATTCGTGTCGAAGAGGAGCGGTTTTTCGCCACACTGGAGAGCGGTCTGGGGTTGTTGGAAAAGCTGGTGGCGGAAGCAGTCGGTGGTGGTCGGAAGAGCATAGCCGGGGCTGACGTGTTCCGTCTCTATGATACCTACGGCTTCCCTGTGGAATTGACTCAGGAAGTGGCGCGTGAAAAAGGTCTTGCGGTTGACCTTGATGGCTTCGAGGCGGAGATGGAGAAACAGAAGGAGCGGGCGAGGGCCAGCCGTCAGGTGGCGTCGGTGCAATGCAGTGCCGGTTCTAATGGACAGGTACCGTTGACAGTAGCAGGTGAACCATTTGTGGGGTACGACTGTTTGACGAGGCAGACCGAGATTGTCTGGCTGGAGGCTGACGGCATGCCCGTTGCGGAGGCTGGCGTGGGGCGTGAGGTAAAGATTATTTTACGGGAGACGCCGTTTTATGCGGAGATGGGGGGGCAGGTCGGGGATAGCGGGGAGCTGGTGACGCCCACGGGCAGGGTCGCCGTATCGAGCACTGTCAAGGATGCTCGCGGCTATATCGTTCACCAGGGCAGGGTGGTCGGGGGAATTATTTCACCGGGTAGGGTCGAGGCGAAAGTTGATGCTGTCCGCCGTCTCGACACGGCCCGTAACCATACGGCGACGCACCTGCTCCAGGCGGCGCTCAAAAAAGTGGTTGGCAGGCATATCTCTCAGAAGGGCTCACTGGTCTCGCCTGAGCGGTTGCGCTTTGATTTCACTCAGCTAAGCCCGCTCAGCGTGGAGCAGTTGCGCGCCGTCCAGAGACAGGTCAATGAGGTTATCCGTCAGAACCTGCCGGTACGGTCCATAGTGCTGCCGTACAGCCAGGCGATTGCCGAAGGGGCGATTGCCCTTTTTGAGGAAAAGTATGGGGATACCGTCCGCTCCGTTCGTATCGGCGAGCCGCCAGTGAGTCATGAACTTTGCGGCGGTACTCACGTTGCGGCCACTGGCGACATCGGGTTCTTTCTTATCACCGGTGAGGGCAGTGTTGGCGCCGGCATCCGACGTATCGAGGCGGTGACAGGCAGAGGTGCTGAAGCACTGGTTGAGGAACGCCTGGCAGTGCTGGATGGTATAGCTCAAGAATTGAAGTCAGCGCCTGCCGAAGTGCCGGCAAAGGTGTCTGCATTAGCCGAGGAGCTTGCCGCAGAGAAGAAACGTGCTCAGCAGATGGAGCGCCAGCTTCTGAAGGCAGATGTGGATAGATTGGTTGGTCAGGCCGAGAAGGTGAATGGAGTGACAGTGCTTTCCGCCAGGGTAGTTGTGTCTTCTCTGGAAACCATGCGGGAGATGGGTGACTGGCTACGTGACCGGCTCAAGAGTGCGGTCGTTGTCCTGGGTACGGTCCAGAACGACCGTCCCAACTTTGTAGCCATGGTAACGCCCGATCTGGTATCGCGCGGGCTCAGTGCCGGCGATATTATCAAGCAGGTGGCAAAGGTGACAGGCGGTGGTGGCGGTGGCAAGCCGGACGTAGCTCAGGCCGGCGGTAAGGATAAGTCGAAGTTGGATGAGGCACTGGGGATTGTCCGGGGAATTGTGGCGGCGGCGAAGCTGAAATAACTCTTTTGGTTGAGGAGAAGAATTGGGCTTGGTTTCGTATCCTGGGGATGGTCTGGGATGAGGGTAATGGGGCTGGATGTTGGCGAGCGGCGGATAGGCGTTGCTTTAAGCGACCCTACGTCGGCCATCGCCAGCCCGCTTGAGGTAGTGATGGTAACGGATGATGAGGCTGCCTATGCGGCTATAGCGAGACTGACGAGCCAGCATCAGGTTGATCAGGTAGTGGTGGGTATGCCGTACTCATTGAGCGGTGCTGCGGGACCGGCGGCAGAGAAAGTACAGGAGTTTGTTGCCGAGCTTTCACGCCGGTTGTCGGTCAAGGTGGTTACATGGGACGAACGGCTTTCAACGATGGCCGCCGACCGGTCGATGCGGGAAACCGGCGTCAGTCGGCGGAAGCGTGATAGCTTACGGGATGCCATAGCCGCGGCGCTGATTCTCCAGGGCTATCTTGACAGCAGGCGTGTCAGGAACAAATGACAAGGTTTATCGGTATTATCGGCTATCCGCTCAAGCACACGCTTTCGCCCGCATTTCAGCAGGCGGCGCTTGACCACTACAAGCTCGATATCCGCTACTGGGCATGGGAAACGGAGCCTGCCAGTCTTCATACCGTGGTCTCCAGGCTCCGCTGGCCGGAGAATATCGGCGCCAATGTCACCGTGCCGCACAAGGAATCCGTCACAGCCCTGGTTGATGAGGTCGATTCGATGGCGGCCACTGTTGGCGCGGTCAACACAATTGTAAAACGCGGTGGCCGACTGGTCGGCTACAACACTGACGTACGCGGGTTTATCCGGTCTCTCAGGGAGGATGCCTTCTTTGATCCGAGAGACAGGAGAGTGGTGGTCCTGGGTGCCGGCGGAGCGGCTAGAGCGGTATGTTTTGGCCTTCTTGGCGAGGGTGTGGCATCAATTGCAATTGCCAACCGGACTCCCAGGCGTGCCACGGAGCTTGTTGATGCTCTGGCCCACCGGCGTTCGGGCTTATCGGCAGGCACGGAGGTGACGATGGTGGTCTGGGGAAGCGATGAGATGGCAAACCAGTTAAAGCACTGTCATCTCATAGTTAATTGTACTACCCTCGGTATGGCGCACGGGTCGGGTGAAGGGGAGTCACCGCTCTCTGCGGAAGATATCCCGAGGAATGCCCTCGTATATGACTTGGTGTATAATCCCGCCGAGACGCCGCTTCTTCAGGCGGCGAGGAAAGTTGGAGCAAGGAGGCTTGGCGGTCTGGCGATGCTGGTCTACCAGGGTGCGGCGTCCTTTGAGCTGTGGATAGGAAGGCCGGCGCCGGTTGATGTCATGATGCTGGCAGCCAGAAAGGCGCTGGCCAAACTGGGTTGATGCTTTGCATCGGGAGCTTTTACTGAGTTGACTGAGTTTCGTTTTCTGACTGCGGGCGAGTCGCACGGCCGGGGGCTGGTAGCGGTAGTAGAAGGTTTGCCTGCCGGTCTACGCCTCGGCGAAGCCTACATCGAGCGTGACTTGCGGCGCCGTCAGGGTGGTTATGGTCGCGGCGAGCGCATGAAGATTGAAACGGACCACGCCGAGATTATTTCCGGCGTACGCCACGGCCGCACCATGGGCAGTCCGATTGCCATGGTTATCTGGAACCATGATTGGGAAAACTGGTCTGACATTATGGCCGTAGGCGGTCGGGAAACTGGGAAGGGGAGGATAACGAGGCCGAGACCGGGGCACGCTGATCTGCCCGGTGTCTTCAAGTATGGTTTGAAGGACATTCGACCTATTCTGGAGAGATCCAGCGCCCGAGAAACCGCGGCCAGAGTAGCGGTTGGAGCAATAGCCAGGCGTTTTCTTGAAGAGTTCGGGATTTCCATTCACAGCCGGACACTTGCCATCGGTAAAGTGCAGTCCGAAGGCAGCATTCAAGTGAATTGGGAAGTTGTTGAAGCATCTCCGGTGCGGTGTGCTGATATCAGAACTGGCAGGGCGATGATGAGGCTTATCGATGCCGCCAGAGCTGAAGGCGACACTCTTGGTGGGGTATTCGAAATCATTGCCGTAGGCGTGCCGGTTGGTCTTGGCAGTCATGTCCACTGGGACCGGCGGCTTGATGGCCGGATTGCTCAGGCGGTGATGAGCATTCCTTCAGTCAAAGCGGTGGAGATCGGCTCCGGGTTTGCCGTGGCCGCGTTAAGGGGTTCTGAGGCCCATGATGTGATTTTACCCGGCCCGGTTGGCAGGGCGCTTCCGTGGAGACGTGCCAGTAATCATGCTGGCGGTCTTGAGGGCGGTATGACCAATGGAGAACCGCTGGTGGTGCGTGCTGCGATCAAGCCCATTTCCACGTTGCGTAAGCCGCTTGGCTCAATAGATCTGGCTACCGGGAAAAAGGCAGAGGCCCATTTCGAGCGGGCCGACGTCTGCGTTGTGCCGGCGGCTGGCGTGGTCGGCGAGGCAATGCTGGCGACTGTCCTGGCTTCGGCAGTACTGGAAAAGTTCGGAGGCGACAGCCTTCGTGAGACGCTGGCGGCTTACCGGCGCTACATCAGGTCGATCGCTCTCTTCTGAGGCCGCATATGGCTATCAAACGTTCTGCTGATAACATCATTCTGGTAGGCTTCTCCGGTACCGGCAAGACCGTGGTTTCCCGTGAGGTCGCCCGCCGTATTGGCTGGGAAGCTGTTGATACGGATGAGGCAATTGTCCATGAGACAGGCAAAACTGTGCCGGCGATCTTTGCCGAGTATGGAGAGAAGCGGTTCCGGGAGCTTGAGAGGCGGGCCCTGCGCGAAGCGCTTAAAGGTGAGAAACGTGTTGTCGCAACCGGAGGCGGCGCTGTCTTGAGTGAAGAGAACCGCAATTTGATGAAGGAAAGAGGTGTGGTCATAAGGCTAGAGGCGAGGGTGTCCAACATCATTGGTCGCCTCAGGGATGAGGCGACGCACCATGGAGAGAGCACGGTGCGGCCGCTTCTGGCAACCGATGACCCCGAGACAACTGCGAGAGAACTTAAGGCGGCCCGTGAGGAGTCTTACACTGCGGCCCAGGATATGGTGGTGGTTACTGACGATCTCACCATTGATGATGTTGCCCAGGAAGTCATTGAGGGCTGGCAGGCATTTTCGAGGAGTCTTGAGCCGGTACCGCGCCAGCGCGTGGCGGCCGAAGTCAGGACGGGGGTCGAACGGTACCAGATAATTGTCGGTTGGGGCGTCCTTGACCTCATTGGCGACCGGATGCGCCAGCTCGGTCTCTCCGGCAGGGCGGTTATTATTTCTGATTCGAATGTCTTTCATATTTACGGCCGCCGCGTTAAGAGCGTGCTCGAGGGGACTCAGTACAAGCCGCTTGCCTTTGTGGTGCCGTCGGGCGAGACATCGAAGAGCTTTGAGGTTGCCGTTAAGATCTATGATTTTCTGGTTTCTAACCGGGTTGAGAGGAACGACATAATTATTGCCTTAGGCGGTGGTGTGGTGGGCGACCTGGCCGGGTATGTTGCCGCGAGCTATTTGCGTGGGATCCCTTACATACAGGTGCCTACCAGTCTCATTGCCATGGTTGATGCCAGCATCGGCGGCAAGGTCGCAGTCAATCACCCTCAGGGTAAGAACCTTGTCGGCGCTTTCTATCAGCCGAAGTTCGTTCTCGCTGATGTCCAGACGCTGACTACCCTTCCAAAGCGCGAAGTGACTTCGGGTTGGGCTGAGGTTATCAAGCACGGGCTGGTGCTTGACCCTGACCTTTTCGACTTTCTCAAGACCCGGGCGGCTGATTTGATACGGCTGGCTCCGGAGGCAGCCGTTGAGGCGGTAGCGCGCAGTGCGGCGGTCAAAGCCGAGGTTGTCTCTCAGGATGAGAGGGAAACCGGCATACGGACTTTGCTTAACTATGGTCATACTATCGGGCACGGGCTTGAGGCGGCAGGACATTATGAAACGTTCTCACATGGCGAGGCGGTGGCCATCGGGATGGTCGGCGCCGCTAAGCTCAGCCAGCGGATGGGCCTTCTTCCGGGTAAGGTGGTCAAGGAGCATGAGCTAATTCTTCAGAAGTACGGATTGCCGGTCAGGACCAGAGATGTTAAGGAAACTGATGTATTTACCGCGATGCAGGTGGACAAGAAGACAACAGACGGCGCTATCCGCTGGGTGCTTCTGGAGGACATTGGCCATCCGGTGATACGGAGTGATGTTGACGTCCGGATGGTGGCGTCAGTGCTTGAGGAGCTTCTCAAGTGACGGTGGTAAATACTATCGGCTACCGGACTTTCTCCAGGACGGTTCTTGATTATATTCTGGTGCTTAAACCACGGGAGACCAGTCTTCTGCTGTTCATTGCTGTTTGTTCGGGTGTGGTTGCCGGTGCTGGACTCCCACCGCTCAAGCCGTTCTTGTTGGCCAGTACTGCGGTTCTGTTAGGGAGCGCCGGCTGTAATGGAATAACCAACTATCTTGATATGCGCGTTGATGCGATGATGCGCCGGACCTGCAGTCGTGTCTTGCCTTCAAAGCGGATTGACCCGCCGGAGAAAGTGCTTCCCATGGTTATCGGGTTGATTGTGGTGGGGTTGGGACTGGCATGGATAGTCTCTCCATGGTGCTTTCTGATGGGCCTGGTTGGCTCAGCCGCTTCGGTGGCCTGGCGGAAAACTTTTACCTGCACGGTGTTCGGTATTATTGCCAGTGTGGCGCCGGTCCTTATCGGCTGGCTGGCGATAAGACCAGCATTCAGTCTCGAGATAATTTTGCTGTGCCTGATGATTGCGCTCTGGATTCCCCTTCATGTATGGACTCTGATGATTTCTTACCGTGATGACTACGCACGGGCCGGGCTTCATTATTTTCCCCTTAGCTGGAATGAGCGTTATGTAAGATGGGTGCTGATGGCGCTTTCATTTGCTCTTCTTGGAGTGACTTTGGCTCTCTATCGGGTGGGCGGGTTTGGCTGGTTGTACTTGGTAGCGGCTGTCCTGCTCGGCGCGCTGATGATTGCGGCTAACGTGCATCTGATGCGTTCACCCGGTTCCGGTTCGGCCTGGCGGGTATACAAGCTTTCGGCCTTTCCCTATCTCGGGGTTGCCTTCCTGACGATGTGCCTTGATGTCTGGCTTATGCGGGTGCTTTGATATGGCGATGGTACAGAGAGGACGAGACGCAATGAAACACGGGACTACGATACTGGCAGTGAAACGCGGCACTCAGGTAGCCATCGCCGGCGATGGCCAGATAACGACTGGCGATGTGGTCGTTAAGAATACCGCGAACAAACTGAGGACGCTGTACCGGGATACGGTGATCGCCGGTTTCGCCGGCGCTGTAGCTGATGCCCTGACTCTGTTCGAGCGCTTTGAGAACCAGCTTGAAAAGCATAGCGGTCAACTCAGGCGGGCCGCGGTGGAGCTGGCCAAAGAATGGCGGACGGACCGTGTTCTGAGGCGGCTTGAGGCTTCGCTGGTTGTCGCCGACCGCCAGGACCTGCTGGTCATAAGCGGCGAAGGCGATGTCATTGAGCCGGATGAAAGCGTTATCGGCATAGGGTCGGGTGGGGGATACGCTCAAGCGGCCGCCACGGCGCTTTTGCGGCACTCTCAAATGACGGCGGCCGAGATTGTGCGTGCCAGCATGGAAATCGCTGCCTGTCTGTGCATATACACTAACGATAAGATTACTGTTCTGACCCTCGGTTAGAGCCGTTCGGTGACCGAACACTTCCGGGTTACCAGGGCCAGCACTCACAGTCCGGCGCGTGCCGGTGAGCTTTCGCTGGCGCATGGAAGAGTACCGACCCCGGCTTTCATGCCCGTGGCCAGCCAGGCCACCGTTAAAGCGGTGACACCGGACGACCTCAGTTCCATCGGTACCAAAATGGTGCTTGGCAACACCTATCATCTTTACCTGCGACCCGGAATCCAGGCGATTGAGATGTTTGGCGGTCTCCACCGCTTCATGGGCTGGGACGGCCCGATTCTGACGGACAGCGGCGGTTACCAGGTCTTCAGCCTGGCGCGTCTTCGCCGGGTCACCGAAGAAGGTGTTGCCTTTCGATCACACATCGATGGCAGTGAGCATTTTTTGACGCCAGAGCTGGCGGTCGAATACCAGGAGAGGCTCGGGAGTGACATTATGATGGTGCTTGATGAGTGTCCGTCGCCGACTGATGACGCGGCCCGCGTATTTGAGGCGACGGAGCGCACTCATCGCTGGGCGGAAAGATGTTTACGGAGTTGGAAAAAGCGCCAGAACCTGCTGTACGGCATTGTTCAGGGTGGTGTTTCTCCTGATTTGCGCCGCCGGTCAGCAAGGGTGGTGGCTTCGATGGGTTTTCCCGGATTCGGCCTGGGCGGGTTGAGCCTCGGAGAAGCCAGCCAGCAGACCTGGGATATGGTCAGAGAGGTGGTGGAGCAGCTTCCAGTTGAGAAGCCGCGCTATCTTATGGGTGTTGGCGCACCTGACGACATTGTCAGAGGTGTAGCCTGCGGCATAGATTTGTTTGACAGCGCCCTGCCGACGCGGACGGCGAGGAATGGTGCGCTTTTTACCCCTAGTGGCCGGAGGAATATCAAGAACACTGAATTCCGGCTTAAGGACGAGCCTCTGGATCTGGCCTGCGATTGTTACACCTGCCGCCATTTCACCGCGGCCTATCTCCATCATCTCTTTCACTGTGAGGAACTGCTTTTCTACCGTCTGGCGACGATTCATAATCTACGCTTCGTACTGCGGCTTCTGGAGCGTGTGCGTGAAGCTATCCTGAAAGATGACTTCGCGAGCTTCGAGCACAAATTTTTTGATAGCTACAAATCGACCGATGAGGAAGTCAGGCTGGAGCAGAAGCGCAGGTGGCTGGAGAAAAGGCGATCGGGATAGTCCACTGCGTTACGAATCACCGGAGTCGTATGGTAAAATAGCAACCCGCTTCTGTTGACGAACAAGGCAAGGAGAAGATGCTGGAACAGGTATTTGAAGGATTGGCGGTACAGCACGCATCGGTTGCCCTGATGATACTTGCCATATCGCTGGGCCTAGCGTGGCTTTTCCGTAACTGGCTGTTGAGGATTGTGCATGTTCTGGCCGCAAGGACAAAGAGCGGCGTGGATGACGTGATCGTTGGCGCGTTCCGGAAGCCCTTTGTGGCCCTAATTGCTGTTACCGGTGCTTACTTTGCGGTGCGTGTTTTGCCGTGGAAGGCTAATATTGGCCAGTACGTGGTGGCGGTCGTGTTGCTCGCAATTGGACTTCTCGGCCTTTACGTTGTCCTTGATGTGGTCAACTCGGTTTTGAAGTGGTATGAAAAACAACTTGCGGGCAAGAGGCAGTTCGGTCTGACCACCCGTATTCTGGAGGTCTTCCGCATCGGTGCCATGGTTACCGGGATTGTCCTCGGAGTTGTCCTTGCACTTGGCATTTTCGGTATTCAGCAGGTCCCGGTTACAGGGTGGTTGAGCGAGCACGGTTGGCGGATCGGTCTTATCGTTGTCCTTTCACTTCTCTCGGTGGTCCTGGCGGGCCAGTTCGGTCCCAAAGTCATTGCCGCCTCTATTTCCAGACGGCCCGGCGAGTCCAACGAAGAGGTGGCGAAGCGGGCAGACACCCTGGCGCGGGTGTTCGTCAATGTTGTCCAGATATTCGCCCTGCTTGTGGGCGTCTTTATGATACTCTCCGAGCTGAAAATTGATATCGCACCGATTCTGGCGGCGGCCGGTGTGGTTGGTATTGCCATCGGCTTTGGAGCCCAAAGCCTTATCAAGGACGTGCTTGCCGGTGTCTTCGTCATACTTGAAAATCAGTACCGTGTGGGAGATGTGGTCAAGATTGCCGAAGTCGCCGGTCTGGTGGAGGATATTAACCTGCGGCGGACCGTGCTTCGTGATATGGACGGCGTCGTCCATTATGTACCAAATGGAGAGATCCGTGTGGCCAGCAATCTTACCAAGGAATGGTCAAGGGTTAATCTTGATGTAACCGTTAGCTATAAAGAGGACCTCGACCGGGTCATGGCAGTTATCAACCGGGTATGTAAGGAGTTGGCTGAGGACCCGCAGTGGTCGCCGGTTGTTATCAACGCACCTAAAGCTGTCAGGGTTAATAAACTAGGCGATTCGGGGATAGATATTAAAGTCGTTGGCGAAGTAAAGCCGATGCGCCAGTGGGAGGTTATGGGCGAAATGCGCAAGCGGATTAAAAAGGCCTTCGACGTCGAAGGTATTGAGATACCATGGCCTCACACCAAGGTGTATTTCGGTAATTTTCCCGTCCAGCAGGCCGGGCAGAGCCAACCACCGGCTGGCCGCTAGCCTGAGGTTGGCACCGCGGGTTTAAACCGCCGGGTACTCCCGTTTTTGATTTGCGGCCTTGCGCTCTAGCCTTCGATTGATGGCGTCTTGTCCCCTTCTGTATGGTTGCGTACCCGGACCCACCGGGGGCTTGACAGGCTGGTAAACGAATGTTAACATTAGTATGTAATCAGTCACTTACATCACCCGCATCGCTGGCACATGGAGGTTTGTAATGGGTCTGTTTGGGAAGCCAAAGGTAATCAAGGGTGTTCGTGATGGAGCCTGGGGATGCTTGGTAAGTCAGCATGGTGTGGATGTGGACACTCTGTCGAGGGACATGAGGGTGGTGGAGAAGGAGGGGATGGTCGATGGTAAGGGGGTGGTGACGTTTATGCGCGTCTTTCGGCTGAGCGAAGTCCAGCAGAAGGGTCTTGATGTTACCGGCTGGGAGTTTTTCGACCAGCATCCTGAGCTGGTTATTTTCGAGGGCTACTTGACGCTCAGGAACGAAGCAGTCTTCGAAAGAAAGCGTTCAAATAACTAGCGCCAATATACATCTCTGGCGTTATATTGCAGATTTTTCTGCCCCCGGTGGAAAAGTCGGGTTTTCTTAATTTGAATAGGCCTTGGGCTTTCTAAGCCATGCTCGGTGTTGCAGTTGCGCCATTCTGTCTGGGCTCATCTCCTGTGCGCGGCTGGTCTGGGAAATAGGTTCTGTGGTAGGATGAATTGTGATGAAGCACTTGTTCTTAAGATAGCCATGGTAGTTCAAAGACACGAAAACACCCGCGTAAGACAGAAGCAGATTATCGAAGCGGCGCGTAAACTTATTATCCGCTACGGAAGCGAGCATGTAACTGTACGCCGGATTGCCAGAGAAGTCGGGTTAACCGAAGGGGCGATTTACCGGCATTTCAGAAGTAAAAGGGATATCCTCTCACTTCTGGCGGACTATATTGAGGACAGTCTTCTCGATGACATAACAAAATCCGGTGATAAGCCCCTAACCCCGTTGGAAGTACTTGAGCGCAGTCTTAACAACCACCTTTCAGCCGTTGAGCAGAGGCGTGGGGTTTCTTTCCAGGTAATTGCTGAAATTATCAGCTTCGGCGATAAGAAGCTAAATCGTAAAGTGTCGGATACCATCGATAGGTACATTAGGCATTTAAGAGGGCTCCTGGAAGCAGCGGTTGAAGCCGGGGAGGTTAGGAAGAATGCCGATCTTGATGCAGCAGCGACGCTTCTTTTCAGCATGATTCAGGGCTTGGTCAACATCTGGGCGCTTAGTGACTATCGTTTTGACCCTCAAAAACGGTTCGCGCCGATGTGGGAAACATTCCGTAAGGCCATCTCAGCGCGGTAATCCGCGCACGGCCATCCGTATCGGGTCAGAGTGAGAGTTATTGGCCGTCGGAGGCAGGGACATGGCAGATAATATGAGTAAACGATAACAATCAGGGGGTAATCTTAAGTGTGGACTAAAGAGAGCCTTGCGAACTTGGTCGCTCAAAAGCTAGCGGGCTACAAGTTCATTGCTGTTTCAAACCGCGAGCCGTATATCCATTCTTATGTCGGTAAAGATATACAATGCCAGATTCCTGCCAGCGGGTTGACCGTTGCTCTCGACCCGGTGATGCAGGCATGCGGCGGCGTGTGGATTGCCAGCGGTAGAGGCGATGCCGATAAAGATGTGGTGGATGAGGAAAACAAGGTAAGAGTGCCTCCGGGCAGTCCTAAGTATGACTTAAGGCGTGTCTGGTTGACGCAGGAAGAAGAGGAAGGATACTACTACGGTTTTGCCAACAGTGCGCTCTGGCCGCTCTGCCATATCGCTTATACCCGCCCGGTATTTCTGGAAACCGAATGGGATGCATACCGTAAGGTAAACGGTATTTTTGCCGAAAGCGTGATGGCTGAGGTTAAGGGGCAAAAGGCATTTGTCTTCATTCAGGACTATCACCTTGCTCTATTGCCTAGGATACTCAAGGAGGCTAATCCGGACACAATAACCGCCCAGTTCTGGCATATTCCTTGGCCGAATCCGGAGGCCTTCAGAATTTGTCCATGGCAGGTTGATATACTTGACGGTCTGCTGGGTAACGATTTGCTCGCTTTTCAAATACGATATCACTGCAACAACTTCATGGATACGGTTGACCGGGCGGTTGAGTCCCGCACCGATAGGGAAAGATATGAGGTGCATCGTGGTGGCAGGCGCACCCGAATACGAGCCTTTCCCATCAGTGTTGATTTTGATGCCCTGACCGCCGAAGCGCAGAGCGATGCCGTTACTGCCGAAATTGAGCGTTTGCAGCGAATGATGCGACTCGGGGACGAAGTCATCGGCCTTGGTCTTGACCGGATTGACTATACCAAAGGCATTCCTGACCGGCTCCGAGCAATAGACCGATTCTTTGAGAAGTATCCCTACCAGAGGAAGGTCGTCTTTATCCAGGCCGGAGTGCCCAGCCGGGAGCACATAGGGACTTACAGGACGCTGAATGAAGAAGTGGATCGTCTGGTTGAAGAAATTAACTGGAAGTACCGCTCCGGGCACTGGAAGCCAATCATTTATCTGCGGGAGCATTTACCACCGCATACCCTGATGGCCTTACGCAGGATGGCGCATTTCTGCGTGGTGAGTTCTCTGCACGACGGCATGAACCTGGTGGCGAAGGAATATGTAGCCAGTCGTTTTGACGGCGACGGCGTTTTGATCTTAAGTCCTTTTACCGGTGCCGCCCGGGAGCTTACCGATGCAGTGCTGGTTAATCCTTACGCCACTGATGCCTTTGCCGAGGCGATTAAGGTTGCAATCGAAATGCCGGAAGAAGAGAGACGGAGGCGTATGGCCCGTATGCGGGCACTGGTCCATGAGAATAACATATATAAGTGGGCGGCGGATATTATCTCAGAGTTGAGCGGACTGGCTTAAGGATAACCATACTTGGAACACCTTCTTGCGGTATGGTCAGGTCTCAAGGAGAGACTGAGGGCTGTCCGCCGCATCATGCTCCTGTGCGACTACGACGGTACCCTAACACCGATTGTCGAGAGACCGGAAATGGCGAATCTGGCGGATAGTACCAGACGGACGCTGCGGGAACTTTCACGGCGACGCCGTTTCACGGTTGGAATCATCAGCGGGAGAGCAATCGCAGACCTGCGGGATAAAGTGGCTCTGGATGGTATAATTTACGCAGGTAATCACGGAATGGAGATAGTCGGGCCTGGAATCAACCTCGTTACCCCGCTCGCTGATGAAATCAGGCCGATATTGCGCGTCTTGCATCAAGTCTTGGATCGCACTCTGGGGAGGTTCTCGGGTGTGTTGGTGGAGAACAAGGGGCTGAGTCTGAGTGTGCATTATCGCATGGTTGATGAAGGTCGTACCGGGGATGTCAAGAGAGAGTTCGAACGCATTGTTGGCGGTATCAGGGCAATTGGTAAGGTCAGGACAACGGCCGGTAAAAAGGTACTCGAGGTTAGGCCATCAGGCGCTTGGGACAAGGGTAAGGCTGTGAGCATGCTGATGAAGCGATTCGGAAGGGGCGGGTGGAGCAGTGGCCTTGTGCCAATCTATCTTGGTGATGACCTGACCGATGAGGATGGGTTCAGGGTCGTTGAGAAGTATGGCAATGGGGTTTCGGTGTTAGTGGGGGAGCCGAAACATGGTAGTTGTGCCCGCTATTTCCTTAATAATCCGGCCGAAGTTGAAATATTCCTTGAGACGTTGTTGACTGCGGCTGAAAAGGATTTTAGATGAGCACGGTTATTAGTTGGTGTATCGAGAACTGGCAGTTGGTCTTTCTGCCGCTGGCCGTGTTTCTTCTGGCGCTCTTGGCGATGTTCTGGTTGAGGCGCAAAGCGTACCAGGGACTTGTGAGTTGGGCCAGGAAAACAAAATGGCCAGCCGACGACATACTTCTGGGGCCTCTGACCGGCCCTTCGCAGATATGGGCGCTGATTCTTAGCGCCTATCTGGCTCTAATGGCATCTAATTTGCCCGGCGAATGGAGGGATCCGACAGGTAAAGCGCTCTGGTCATTGTTTCTTGCTTCGATAACCCTCTCTATTTTAAACATAATTAGCGGTCTGATACGCTTCTACGGGCCACGCATGAAGGTATCAGGGCATACCATAGTTTTAATCAAGAACGTCACCCGGATTGTGATACTGGCGGTGGCCTTTTTGATATTGCTTGGTATCTGGGGTGTCCCTACGACGCCCATTTTGTTCCTGCTCGGGGTTGCGGTGCTTGCGGCCCTATTTGCGTTCCGCGACGCTGTTCCTAACCTTACGGCCGGCTTTCAACTAAGCGCCAGCCAGCAAATCAAAGTTGGGGACTATGTCAAGCTTGAGAGTGGCGAGGAGGGCTACGTTAGAGAAATTGGATGGCGCAGTACCCGTATCCAGGCACTGGATGAAAGCATGGTTATCATTCCCAACAGCCATCTGGTGCAGAAGCGGGTGGTGAACTATGGCCGGCCTTTGAAAAAGGCGAAGACGCCGTTCCGATTCAATAGCCGTAGTCATCTGACCGAATTAACGGGAGTCAGGGCAAACACCTTGAGGGAGCTGGCGGATGCCTTGAAACAGGTACCCGATGCCGTTATTTACTATCATACTCATCATTTTCTTGAGGAATACCATCAGTTGACTCCCGAATTGTCCAATGATTTCGCCGTCTGGGTCAGCGACGCCCTTGGCGAAGAGGTCCTTGGCGAGAGGCTGGCCAGCATAGACACTTTCGATTTCCCCAATATCGCGGCCTTGAGAGACCGGTTTGTCAGCGTAATTGAAGAGCACATATCAAAGCAGAGCAATCAGAGGGTGGCCTTGGAAGGGAGGGCTTTCTATTTCATGAAGTCGGTAAGTATAGTCCTGCCGTCACGGTATGTCGCGCATGACCTTAGAGAGATGGTTGAGGCCCTGCGCAAAATTACACCAAGCTCGCTCTATTTTCATATCTTTGAGGCGAGGCTCCGGGTCGGCCAGGGGCTTAACGATTTCAGTATCTGGCTTGATGAGAGTCTTGGCGATAAGGAGCTGAGCGAGGAGGTCGCCAGGCTTGACCCGTACGTATATACATTGGAGGGACTGAGATCAGCACTTATACAACTCATGGAAAAGCGGATCAAGTAAGAATTCGCGACTACGAGTCAATTGTAGGGCGCAGCACGATAGAGGAGCTCAGGTTACTGGGTGACAGACTCGCCGGCAAGGTTATCCAGAACATCAACTCTACCTTCACCGGCGGTGGTGTGGCTGAGATTCTCAGCCGGATGGTGCCTCTTCTGGTGCAACTCGGAGTCGATGCGCGATGGAACGTTATCAAAGGGAACGATGAATTCTTCAGGGTGACAAAGAAGTTCCACAACGCACTTCACGGGAGAGGGGAAACCCTGAGTCCGACTGATTACGAAATCTTTATGGAAATGTCGCGCCGCAATCTTGCGGAGATGGACCTTTACGGCGACATAATCTATGTCCATGATCCACAACCTGTGGCGCTCGTGTCGAAGAAGAAGGACATCGGCAAGAACTGGGTCTGGAGATGTCATATCGATGTTTCCCGGCCTGACCCGGAGGTCTGGCGCTTCCTTGAGCCTTTTATTTTCCAGTATGATGCCGCCGTCTTTTCGGCGCCGGCCTTCTCGCCGCGTTTGCCCATCCGGCAGTTCCTGATTTCGCCATCAATTGACCCGGTGAGTGACAAGAACCGGGACCTGCCTAAATCTGTGATAGACTCTGTCATGGGTAAGTATGGTATCCCGATGGACAAGCCGATAATTACCCAAGTCTCAAGATTCGATTACTTGAAAGATCCGGTTGGTGTCATTGATGCCTTCCGGCTGGTCAGAAAGGGTATAGACTGCCGTCTGGTGTTCGCCGGCGGCACCGCTGATGATGACCCTGAATCAGATAAGGTCCTTGCTGAGGTCAGGGAAAAAGCTGGCAATGACCCGGACATCCATATACTACTGGTGCCACCCGGGAGCGATATCGAAATCAATGCGCTTCAGCGAGCATCCACTGTAATCGTTCAGAAATCCATTGGCGAGGGATTTGGTCTGACGGTTAGTGAGGCGCTTTGGAAAGCCAAGCCGGTGGTAGCTTCAGCGGTTGGGGGTATCCCTCTACAGGTCAGGAACCGCGTTACGGGGCTTCTTTCTCATGGTATTGAGGGAACTGCTTATGCCATCAGGCAGTTGCTCAGTAACCCCGAGTATGCCCGCCGTCTTGGAGAGAATGGCCGGGAGCACGTAAGACGCAATTTCTTGATAACGCGGCATCTGCGTGACTATCTTTTGCTGTTCCTTACTATCGGGCGCACCGAAGAAATCATTTACCTGTAGTAGTGTCCTCACCCATCGGCTGAACGTTACCTGCCTTGACGGGGCTGTGGCCAGTTGTTAACATCCGCAACGTGCCGGCTTGTGCACGCGTTAGCCGGGCTCCCCTGAAGTTATACGCCATCGGAAGGAGAGCGGGTACTTGCACGAAATTGGTCAGGTCGTAGCCGTTGTCGGTGTCCTGATACTGCTGGCCCACCTGCTTAGCGCCTTATTTGCCAGAACGAGGATTCCTGACCCCCTTGTGCTGATGATGGTAGGCCTTCTGCTCGGGCCGGTTTTTGGTATCACCCACACTGAGGCCTATGGTCAGGTCGGCCCGATTTTTACCGTCATTACATTGCTCATCGTGCTTTTTGAGGCCGGTCTTGGACTCAGGCCGGCGGAAGTTGGCGGGGCCGTAAGAGGCACCATGGTGCTTTCGGTGGCGACCTTCACCGCCTCGATGTTTCTTGTGGCCTGTGTGAGCTACGCGGTCACACGGGCTGATTTCCTGGTGTGCTTGATGCTTGGAGCTGCCGTTGGCTCGCTCTCGCCGGCGGTCATTGTTGCGGTCGCTCGCAGGCTTGGTCTCAAGCAGGAAACATACTCGATCCTCCTGCTTGAATCTACCGTGAGCGACGTATTAAGTGTCGTGGTATTTGTGGCGCTGTTTGAAGCTTATAAGCTTGGCCAGTTGAATGTCGGTATTGTAATCGGGCAGATTGTCGCATCATTTGTTGTAGCTACAATCTTTGGTTTTCTCGGAGCCTTCGCCTGGTCAATGGTGCTAAAACAGGTGCGCGAGCTCGAGAACTCGATGTTCATGACGGCGGCGGTGGTTCTTGTCGTTTACGGCGCTGTCGAGCTCATGGGGTTTAGCGGTGCCATCGCAGCGCTGGCTTTTGGCATTGTCATTGGTAATCCGGAGTCCTTGCATCTGTCGTTCATCAAACGATTCGTTTCGGAAGAACTTATAGGTCTGAATCGGCGTGAGCGCACATTTTTTTCAGAAATCTCGTTTCTACTGCGCGCTTTGTTCTTCGTTTATGCCGGTATTTCGCTTCAGCTAACCAACTGGATGTTCGTTCTCCTTGGCCTGAGTCTGACGGTGCTTCTGTATATGGTAAGGATTCTCATAACCCGGTATACGGCGGATCCGACCCTGCCTGACAAGGATGTTTCAGTGATTGCGGTAATGATACCCAAGGGTCTGGCGGCGGTAGTCCTGGCATCGATTCCGTTCCAGCAGGGGTACGACACCAGCGGGCTGATTCAGAGTGTGGCCTATTCGGTGGTGCTGTTCAGTATGGTGGTTACTTCGTTGCTGGTTTTCCTGCTGGAGAAGACCAGAGTTGCCGGGTGGTATCGGCGTGCCGTGTCACGTGCTGACGAAATCTGATCTGGCTCGCATGGCTCTTGACAGCGTGACTGCGAACAGTCTGAACCTGCGGGCGAAATGATATAATCTTTTGCGGATTTGGACTCTATTTCCCGAGGGCCTTTTTGAAACCTGAGTTTACTCATCTCCACGTTCATTCCGAGTATAGTTTGCTCGATGGTTTTTGCCGAATTTCCCACCTTGTAGCCCGGGCCAAAGAGCTGGGTATGGACAGCCTGGCCCTTACCGACCACGGAGTCATGTACGGAGCCATCGAGTTCTACGATGCCGCCAAGAGTGCCGGCATCCGGCCGATTATCGGCATTGAAATCTATGTGGCTGAAGGCGATCGGCGGAATCGAACTCCCCGCGAGAAAAGTCCCTATCACCTGACCCTGCTGGCCAGGAATCTGACCGGTTACCGCAATCTGCTCCAACTGGCAACCAAAGCGCAGCTTGAAGGCTTCTACTATAAACCGCGGGTTGACAAGGAGTTGCTGAGGCTGCACCGCGAAGGACTGGTGGCTCTTTCCGGATGCCCGCAGGGTGAAGTGCCCCGGCTCATCCTGCAGCAACGCTTTGAGGAGGCGGAGCAGGCGGCGCAGTGGTACCGCGAAAACTACGAAGGCGACTTTTTTCTCGAAGTCCAGAAGCATCCGATTCCGGAGCTCCAAGTTATTAATCCCGCCCTCGTGGCGCTTTCGCAGAAGACCGGCATCCGCCTGGTGGCTACCAATGACGTTCACTACGTCGATCGAGAAGACGCCGCCGCTCAGGACCTCTTGCTGTGCATTCAGACCAATACCTCGGTGCTTGATGATAAGCGTCTCAAGATGGCTGGCGATTACTTTTATCTTCGAAGCCCGCAGGAAATGGCCGAGCTCTTTGGCGACCTGCCGGAGGCGCTGTCTAATACTCAGCGGATTGCCGAGATGTGCCAGCTTGAACTGGAATTCAATAAATTGCACCTGCCTCAGGTGGAGGTCCCCGCCGGCAAGACGGCGGATGACTATCTGGCGGAGCTCTGCTGGCAGGGAATGAGACAGCGTTATTCGAAACCAACGCCGGAAATTGAGAAGCGTCTGAGTTACGAGTTAGACGTTATACGTAAGACCCGGTTTGCCGATTACTTTCTGGTCGTCTGGGACCTGGTGACATTCGTCAGGAGTAAGAACATCCTTTTTGGTGTGCGCGGCAGTGCCGCGGCCAGCCTTGCTCTCTACTGCCTCGGAGTAACCGATATCGACCCGCTTCAGCATAAGCTGGTCTTCGAACGGTTCCTGAACATCGAGCGGCGGGAAATGCCGGATATAGATATGGACTTTCAGGATGACCGCCGTGAGGAGGTTATCGCCTATGTTAATCAGAAGTACGGTACTGACCATGTTGCCCAGATTATTACCTTCGGCACTCTTGGCGCCAGGGCGGCGTTGCGTGATGTAGGCCGTGCGCTCGGACTCCCCTACGGCCAGGTAGACGCAGTGGCCCGTCTGGTTCCCGGCCTGCCGGGTACGACTCTTGATAAAGCACTTGAGGAAGTACCCGAGCTGGGCGAGGTCTATCATAAGGATGAAACGATCCGCAACCTTATAGACACCGCGAAGAAGCTGGAAGGTACGGCCCGCCATGCCAGCACTCACGCTGCCGGCGTGGTCATATCGCGGGATCCGCTGATCAATTACGTGCCGCTGCAGCGGGTCGCCAAGACTGATGACGAGCATGCTCTGATGACCCAGTACTCGATGGAAAATGTGGCAAAGCTGGGCTTGCTCAAGATGGACTTTCTCGGGCTGGTTAATTTGACCATTCTGGCCAAAGCCAAGGAGACAATCGCCAGGCACCGCGGCGTTAGCGTCGACCTGGCACACCTGCCGCTCAACGATCCGCGTACCTACGCCTTGTTGGCCAACGGCGACACTCATGGCGTATTCCAGCTTGAAGGTATTGGGATGCGGCGGTACATCGCTGAGCTTAAGCCAACGGTCTTCGGTGACATCTCCGCTATGATTGCGCTCTATCGGCCCGGCCCGATGGAGCACATCCCTACCTTCATTCGCGCCAAGCAGGGTCTGGAGCCGGTGCGTTATCTTCATCCGGCTCTGGAGAGCATCCTCCAGGAGACCTATGGCGTCATCGTCTATCAGGAACAGGTGCTTTTCATAGCTCAGGCATTGGCCGGATATAGCCTTGGGCAGGCCGATATCCTGAGGAAGGCAATGGGTAAGAAAATTCCCGAGGTGATGAGGAAAGAGAAACGGAACTTCATCAACGGTGCTAAGGCCAAGGGACTGAGTGAAGAACTGGCCGAGCAGGTTTTTGCCCTGATTGAGCCTTTCGCTGGTTATGCGTTTAATAAGGCTCACAGCGTAAGCTATGCCATGCTGGCCTATCGTACTGCTTACCTCAAGGCCAACTATCCGGTGGAGTATATGACGGCCTTCCTTAACTGTTACTCGCAAAATGCCGAGAAAGTAGCTTCGGCAATCGCTGAGTGCCGCCGTCTGAGCATCAATGTGCTTCGTCCGGATATTAATTATTCCGAGGCCGGTTTTACTATCGAGAAGCGGACATCTATTCGGTTTGGACTTACCTCGGTCAAGAATGTTGGCAGTTCGGCGGTCGAGCCGATTATTGAAGTGCGGCGAAGCGGTGGGCCGTTCAAATCAATCGAGGATTTTTGCCGCCGTACCGATTTGCGGGGCGTCAACAAGAAGGTGCTGGAGAGCCTGATTAAGGTCGGGGCATTCGATTCACTGGGCAACCGTGGTGCTTTACTGGCCGGGCTCGACCAGATTGTCGCTCTTTCCCTGCGGGAGCAGAAGCTTAAAGAGTCAGGCCAGTCAACGATGTTTGATCTCTGGGGCGAATCGGCTCAAACACCGATGCCCGGTCTGGTGCTGGAAGACGCTGCGCTAAGCGTCAGGGAGAAGCTGGAGTGGGAGCGTGAGTTAATGGGCGTCAGTTTCTCCGGTCAGGAGATGGCGGACAGGGCGCCCAGACTTGGCAGCACCAAGCGTGCCCTGGCCAGCGAGCTGAACCCGGACCTGGCCGGGCAGAAGGTTGAGGTGGCCGGCATGGTACGTTCGGTACGCAGGTCGTTCGCGCGTGACGGCCGCCCGATAGCATTTGTCGAGCTAGAAGACCTGACCGGGACTATAGATGTTGCCGTTTGGGCAAACGAGTACGCAAAAACCAGCCATCTCTGGGAGGAGGGTGTCATGGTGGTGGTGAAGGGAACGATACGGGCGCGGGGAGATGATAAAGCAAGCATCAGCTGCCGGGAAGCCTACCAATATCAGACTGGCGCCGAGTCGGAGGCTAACGGCGGAACGCCGAGAGAGAAGCAACGGCCCGGGCCACCCTGTCTGGTGACTATCACGCTGAAGCAGACGGGTGAAAAAGAGGCTGACATCGCCCGTTTGGAAAGAGTGATGGCGCTGGTTCAAAGTTATCCGGGCAAGGATCGAGTTTGTTTGACGGTGGTCAACGGCACCGAGAGGCTGGACATGGACATACCCGACCTGATGGTGAATTCATCAGATGAGTTCCGGCAAAAGCTGGCGGAAATCGTTGGCGCCGATGCTGTCAACGTGCAGGCGAAACCGGTGTCATGACCCGTGGGTCGGCCGAGATAAACTGGAGACACCCTCCAGCCTTAACAGATAACGTTTTATCTCAATTCCGCCGCTGAAACCGCCGATACCGCCGCTGGTTCGCAGTACCCGGTGGCATGGGATGAATAGCGGTATGTGATTCGCTCTTAGGGCCTGTCCTGCAGCCCTTGATGCTTTGGGGTTGCCGGCCTGCAGGGCTAACCAGCCATAAGTGCGGGTCTCTCCGTAAGGAATGGCGCGGGTAGCCGTCCAGATATGCTTCTGAAAGCTGGTTGCGCCGGCAAAATCCAATTTGGCCGTGAGCCGGACACGCTCACCGCGGAAGTAGCGTCTCATCTGGCTGACAGGGCTGGCAAAGAGAGGAGAGTCTGGCGCTTCCGGCGATATCGGTGTGGCCGATTGGCCTGAGGTTGACAGCATCAGGCGGATGGCCTCTTCCGGCGATGTTTGCGGTAAGATGACCTGCCGCAAACCTGAGGACGATGACAGCAGGGCTATCCAGCCGGCGACGGTTTCAAAGACGGTGTAGCTGAGTCTTGCGTCTCTTACAGGCCGAGACATCCGAGCCATCCGATGAAAACGCCAAGCCCGATGCCGGCTACTACCTCCCACCTTGAATGGCCGATGAATTCCTTAAGGCGCTGTCTTACCAGGGGATTGCCCTTAAACAGCTCTTCAAGCATACGGTTGAGGATGGTTGACTGGATGCCGACGGTGCGCCGCACGCCGGCGGCGTCGTAGATGACAATCATGGAAAGTACCGCGCAAACGCCGAAGAGTACCGAGTTCAGTCCTGAGATAATTCCGACTGATGTTGTCATACCGGCGACCAGGGAACAGTGGGAGCTCGGCATCCCACCCTGACTGACAAACTGCCGCCAGTCGGGCCGGTGTGTGAGAGCGAGATTGATGACGAATTTAATAAACTGTGCGATAAACCACGCTGTGATGGAGACCCAGACTACGCGATTTTCAAGCAGGTTCCAGTGTGAAGGAATGTCGGGCATTTTTACATAGCTCTCAGCCGCCGTATGCGTTCCTGTACTGGCGGATGTGTTGAGAACAGATTGTTCATAAAGCTACCATGGCTTTTCAGGGGGTTGACGATGTACAGGTGGGCCGTAGCCTTATTGGCCGCTTCAAGCGGCTCCTTATCGCCGCTGATTTTTTCGAGGGCACGGGCCAGTCCCTCAGGGTAGCGGGTCAGTAAAGCTCCTGAAGCATCCGCCAGGTACTCCCGACGCCGGGATACAGCCAGCTTCATCAGTTCGGCGGCGATAGGTGCCAGTATCAATGCTATCAGAGCTATGATTAAGACTATCGCAGCTCCGAGCCCGCGGTCGCCGCCGCGCCGCCGCCCGGCGCCGAACCAGGTGAGGCGCAGAGTGATATCGGCGATGAGCGCTACCAGCCCGATGAGTACTACAGTGATGGTCATAATGCGTATGTCGTAGTTGCGGATGTGTGAAAGCTCATGAGCGATGACGCCTTCAAGCTCCAGCTTATCCAGCTTCTGGAGGAGTCCTTTGGTCACGACGACGGTGGCATGTCGCGGGTCACGTCCGGTGGCGAAGGCGTTGGGTGCGGTATCATCAATGATGTAGATCTTCGGCATAGGGAGGCCGGCGCCGATACACAGGTTCTCGACTATATGGTAAAGGTCGGGGTTCTCATCGTGTTTTACCTCGGTGGCATGCGATATATTGAGCACGACAGATGATGAGGCGTAGTAGCTGAAGACGGCGAACAGCGTGGAGGCGACAAGAGCGATAATCCCCGCCTCGTAGCCGCCGCCGAGGAGCCATGCGGCGGCTTGAACAACGGCGGCCACCATGATGATGAAGAGGGCCATGAGAAGCCAGGTATGCCGCCGGTTGGCACTGATTTCTGAATAGATGCTCATGCCGTGCTATTTGAAGCTTACCTTGACATCGGCCTTTTCGGCTTCGGTAGCCGCGAAAAAGTCGGCTGGTTTGAAGCCAAAGCTGTTCGCCAGCAGGACGTTTGGGAAGACCTTAATCCTGGTGTTAAAGTCCATAACATTGGTGTTGTAAAACTGGCGGGAGTAAGCAATCTTCTCTTCGATATCGGAGAGTTCTTTTTGCAGTTGCATGAAGTTCTCGGAAGCACGCAGTTGCGGGTAGTTTTCGGCCACGGCGAACAGAGTTTTGAGGGCCGCGGTTAGCTGATTGTTGGCCTCGGCGGCTGACCTGGCGTCGCCGGCGCCCATTAGAGCGGCGCGGGCTTTGGCGACGTTCTCGAATACCTCTTTCTCGTGAGCGGCATAACCTTTGACTGTCTCAACCAGATTGGGGACCAGACTGGAACGACGTTTCAATTGGACGTCGATGCCGGACCACGCTTCCTGAACACGCACGCGTGCCCTGACCAGACCGTTGTAAAGTGCCCAAATCCAGATGCCAATGATGACGATGATGGCGATGATGACTGCGGCGACTATCATATTCGACCTCCCATACTCTTACTCAGGCTTGTACCAAGGGGACCCGGCCCCCGATATTCCTACAGGTAGCCATTGATTTTCATCAGTTCGGCGTTAAGAATGGCGGCGCCGGCGGCGCCCCGGATTGTATTGTGGCTGAGGACAACGAACTTCCAGTCCAGCACCGGGCAGGGGCGGATGCGGCCGACGGTGGCCGCCATGCCTTTCTCAAGATCGCGGTCCATTTTCGGCTGCGGCCGGTTCGGTTCACTGCGGACGATAATGGGCCGGGCCGGTGCCGTAGGGAGTTGAAGCCCCTTGAGCGGGTTAAATCCTTCGAGGGCCGCAACGATGTCGGCCAGTTCGACCTTGCGGTTGAACTTGACCGAGACACACTCGGTATGACCGTCATTGACGTTCACCCGATTGCATTGGGCGCTGATAACCATATCAGCCATCTTCACGCGGCCGTTCTCCAGAGTGCCGAGCAGTTTGAGCGGCTCGCTCTCCATCTTCGGCTCTTCGTTGCCGATGAATGGTATTAAATTGTCGAGGATATCGAGTGAGGCCACGCCGGGATAACCGGCACCGGAGAGGGCCTGCATGGTGGTTACCATTACTTTGGAAATGCCGAACTGCATGAGCGGTTTGAGGACAAGCACCATGCCGATGGTTGAGCAGTTCGGGTCGGTCACGATGTAACCCGGCCACTTCCGGTTCTTCTTTTGCACGGGGATAAGAGCCAGGTGTTCGGAATTGACCTCGGGTATCAGCAGGGGCACATCCGGCTCCATCCGGTGGTTGCGGGCGTTGCTCGATACCGCGTAGCCTTTGGCGGCGAACGCCTCTTCGATCGGGCCGGCGACATCGGCATCCAGCGCCGAAAACACAAGCTGACAATCGAGATTCGGGTTGCACTCCTTAACGACGAGCTTTCGTGCATATTCCGGCACATCGCCTGGCAGTTTCCATCGGTTCTCCATGGCCTGCATGTAGGTCTTATTCATCGACCGCTCGGATGCGGCCAGTTCGCTGACCTCAAACCAGGGATGGCCGTCCAAAAGCTGGACGAACCTTTGCCCCACCATTCCGGTGGCGCCAAGTATGCCCACTTTGATTTTTGCAGCCATGTTGAATAACTCCTCTTTTTATGCCATGTCCGTTTCGATTAGCCCGTACCTGCCATCCTTACGGCGGTACAGGCAGTTGAACCTGTTGGTCTCCGAGTTAATGAACAGGAAGAAATCATGGCCCAGGAGCTCCATTTGCTCGGCGGCTTCAGCTACGGGCATTGGCTTGACCCGGAACTGCTTGACTTTGACCACGTTGTCAGCAATGGGGGCCGGTTCGGCTTCAGGAGCCGGGGCTTTGACGTCGGTCTGCCGCACGACTGATTTGCCTCTGGACTTCTCGTATCGTTTTTCCTTGTATCTTTTTATCTGGCGGACCACCACATCGGCAACAGCATCCAGCGCCGTCTGAATGTTTTCTGCTTTTTCTTCGCCGCGGAGCAAGACTCCCTTGCTGTTGACGGTCACCTGGGCGGTATAGCGCTGTTTCGGAGACCGCGTCTTCTCATAGAATAGTTCAACCTTTGCCTCCGAGATGCTCGGGAGAAAATGGGTCAGCTTGCTGACCTTCTTCTCCACCAGGCTCCGGAGGGAATCGTTGACCTCGATGTTTTTACCTGTAACCTGCAGTTCCATCTTTGCCTTCCCCATTCTGTTGAATTATATATGACGCATATGGATTGAATCGAGTTGCCCGGACTATACCTCACGGGCCAGAGTCAGGCCGTGGACGGTCAACACGCCGGCGGCTTTCAGGGCCGCGGCGCAGGCTTCAAGCGTGGCGCCTGAAGTGCAGACGTCGTCTACGATGATAACGCTGTGTCCACGGAAACGCTGGTTCAGGCAACTAAATGCGCCGGCGACATTAGAGCGGCGTGTGTCGGCGCTCGAGGTTCGGGCTTGCGGCGGTGCATTCTTGAGCCTGATAAGCGTATCCTCTTCCACAGGAATGCCGGTCAACCGGCTAAGGTGTCTGGCAAGTAGAGCTGACTGATTATAGCCCCGTTCCTTCAGTCTGTGCTTGTGGAGCGGCACGGGTAGAAAGACATCACCAGGAATCGGACTGGCGGCAAGGTAATCGGCCATGAGGTGGGCCAGCGGCTCAGCAATAGACCGCAGTCCGTGGTATTTAAGCGCGTGGATGGCCATGCGTGTAATGCCCTGGAAACGGTATGGAGAATGGACGCCGTCAATTGGCGATTCCCGACCCCAGCACGCGGCGCAGACGCCGGTGCTTCCTTGAGGTCTGCCGCATCTGGTACAGGCAGGCCCGACCGGTGCTATCTGCCGGAGACAATTCTGGCAAAGCAAGTCTCCCCGCCGGCCACAGTTAACGCAGGCACGCGGGAAGAAGAAGTCCAGGATGGCTTCAGTGTAGCGCCGTGGGGGCGATGGCAAAGAAAGCACCGTCACCTCAGTGGACATTCCCCGTGGCACAGCGGGTGTCGCAGGGCAGGCTGTGGCAGGCGTCTGATTTGACCGGGTTGGCAGTCTGGCGAGTCTAGCGCGGACGCACGGTGTGGGTAGCGCCGCTGACTATCGGCTCGTTTATGTAGAGGTCGCCGTTCCTGATTTTGATGTTGTAACCGCACTCGGGATTGGTGCAGACCCAGGCCTTGTAGTGAATAGCCGCGCCCTGGCTGCCAAAATCGGAAAGCGGTACCAGGTCGCCATCGTTACACTTTCGGCATTTAGGAAACGTCGATTCCACGGGTTTCCTCCTCCCATCCTGTTAATAGAATTGGCGGATTATATCACTGTTCCTGTGTTTTGACAATATGTTGTGGACGCTTACACTGCGCTTGCATTCACGTTGCCATTGTGGTATTGTATATCTTGCCCAATCTAGTTAGTTGTTCCGAGAAGTGGGAGAACCTCCCACTTTTTTGTTGTATAGGAGAGTCGTTCGAAGCTAGAGGTAGGGAAGACAAATGAAGAGCGAGTTCATGGTGGCTATCACTCAGCTTGCCGCTGAGAAGAACCTGCCGAAAGATACCGTTCTGGCCACGGTAGAGCAGGCCATAGCCGCTGCCTATCGTAAAGACCTCTTCCCAACTAACGAGAACGTTACCGCAAAGATTGACCAGAATACTGGCATCGTAAAGATTTTCGTACGTAAGACGGTGGTGGAATCTCCCACTGACCCGAACTGTGAGATATCACTGGCCGAGGCGAAGAAGTTTAAGAATGATGCCAAGATAGGGGATTCTCTGGAGATTGAAGCGGCCCCTCCGATCGCCGGCCGTATCGCTGCCCAGAAGGCCAAGCAGTTCATTCTGAGGCGTCTTCACGAGGCTGAGCATCAGTCAATCTATGAGGAGTTCGCCGGCCGCAGCGGCACAATAGTGACCGGCACAGTGCAGCGCTCTGACGCCGGGCAGGTGCTGGTTGACCTTGGTCGCGCCGAGGCGATTCTGCCAGAAAGCGAGCAAATACGCGGCAGGTACTACCGCCCCGGGCAGAGGCTCAAGCTGTATCTTATGGATCCGGTGCGGACGGCGCGCGGCTCGCAAATTATTGTATCTCACTCTCACCCTAACCTCCTGCGCAAGCTTCTGGAAGTGGAAATTCCGGAGATTGCCAGCGGCAACGTCGAGATTAAGGCGATTGCCCGTGAAGCCGGCTTCAGGAGCAAGGTGGCCGTTGCCGCCAAGCAGGAAGGGGTTGACCCGGTCGGCTCCTGCGTCGGCCTGCGCGGCATCAGGATTCAAAACATCGTTAACGAGCTTAGCGGCGAGAAGATAGACGTAGTCCAGTGGGTACCTTCACCGGCGGAGTTTATCGCAAATGCCTTAAGTCCGGCGCAGGTGCTCAGTGTTGAGCTCAGGGAAGAGGAGAGTGCAGCCACCGTCATAGTGCCTGAAAAACAGCTGTCTCTGGCTATCGGCAGGGATGGGCAGAATGCCAGGCTCGCTGCTAAGCTGACCGGCTGGCGTATTGACATTAAAGCGGCGGCTCCTGCGGACGAGGTTAAGAAACCGGTCCCGGCGAAGAAGCCTGCCGAGGCTAGAGCTAAACCCGAGGCGGAGAAGCCCGTCGTGGCTGTGGAGAAGCCCGTCGTGGCTGCGGAGAAGCCGGAAAAGCCCGAAGAGGCTACAATAACAGTCGAGAAGGTGGAGGAGAAGGTACCGGAGGTGGTAGCCAGGGCCGAGGAGGTCGCCGCGGCAGTTCCCGAACTTGAAGCCGCGGTTGAAGCCGAGCCAGCGTCAGCTGAAGAGGGTGAGGCTGGCGTGTCTATTGAGGAGGTAGTTGCCGCCATTGCCAGCCACGAGAAGGCCGCCGCCGGCACAGGCGCGGGTGAGCCGGTGCTTGGAAAATCGGGTATTCGTTTCGCCGAAGATATACTTATGCCCAGCCGGACTAAGGCTGGTAAGAAAAAGAAGAAGATGACCGCCCGCGATGAAGTACGCGCCGGCCGGCTCAGGAAGCAGTCAGATGAGCCTTCGGCTATTGATGAGGTATAGCGGTTTATGGCTAGCATGGTGGCGGCCAAGCATGTGCCCCAGCGTACCTGTATCGCTTGCCGTGAGACTAGAGGCAAGCGTGAACTGGTGCGAATCGTGTATACTGACAGACTTGAAATAGACCTGAGCGGAAAGAAGCCCGGGCGTGGTGCCTATTTGTGTCACCGCCGTGCTTGCTGGGAAGGTGCTCTGGCCAAGGGAAGGCTGGAGCATGCCCTGCGGGCGAAGATAAGTTCGGCTGACCGGCAGACAATTGAGGATTATGCCAGGACTTTAACGGGATAGATATTAAGTGGCTGTCGAGAAACCCCAATCAACCACTCCAGCGGCGGCGCCGGCACCGAAGAAAGCGGCGGCCCCTAAGGTAAATGTCGTCACGATTCCTTCCGCGATAACGGTGCGTGAGTTTGCTGAGCTTCTGAAGGTCGAGCCAGTTGAAGTCATCAAGCAGTTGATGCGGAACGGTATCATGGCGACCATCAATCAGGCGATTGACTTCCGGACCGCTTCGGCCATCGCGCCGGCATTCGGTTTTGTTGCCAGGGAAGCGCCGGCCGCGGCCGCGGCCGCGCCATCAAAGGTAAAGCAGGTCGGTAAACTGACGGTACGAGCTCCGATTGTTACCATCATGGGGCACGTTGACCATGGCAAGACGAGTCTGCTCGACGCCATCCGCCAGAGTAATGTGGTGGCCACCGAAGCTGGTGCTATCACCCAGCATATCGGTGCTTATCAGGTCGAAGTTGATGGGCGTAAAATCACCTTCCTTGACACACCCGGGCACGAGGCCTTTACGGCGATGAGGGCCCGCGGGGCCAGAGTAACTGATATCGCGGTTATCGTGGTGGCGGCTGACGACGGAGTTCAGCCGCAGACGATAGAGGCTATCGACCATGCCCGCGCCGCCGGAGTCTCGCTGGTGGTGGCATTGAACAAGATTGATAAACCCAACGCTAACCCGGAGAAAGTAAAGCGGCAACTGGGTGAACTTGGTTTGAATCTCGAGGAGTGGGGGGGCGATGTTATCTGCGTGCCGGTATCGGCCAAGAAAAAAACCGGCATCAAAGACCTGCTGGAAAATATCCTTCTCGTTGCCGATATTATGGAGCTCAAAGCCAATGCTAACCGGCCCGCCGAGGGCACTGTGGTTGAGGCTGAGCTTGACAAAAGCAAGGGCCCGACGGTCACGGTGCTGGTGCAAACAGGGACACTCAAGGTCGGCGACATCATGGTTGCCGGCAATACCTGGGGCAAGATCAGGGCCATGTTTGATGACCTTGGCCGCAGTATTAAGCAGGCCGAGCCGGCGACGCCGGCAGTTGTCCTTGGTATGAAAGATGTGCCCGCGGCCGGCGACAACTTCAGGGTCGTGGAGTCCGAAAAGGATGCCAGAGCAATTATTGATAAACAACAGGCAGAAAAGCAGGCGGCGGTCAAGCCGGTAACGCTGACCAACCTGTTTGCCCAGGCGGCTACGGGTGAGATTAAAGAGCTCAACATAATTCTTAAGACGGACGTCCAGGGCAGTATCGAACCTATCAAGACATCGCTGGACAAACTTTCCACCGGTAAGATTAAGGTCAAGGTTATCCGTGCCGCTACCGGCTCGATTACCGAAGGTGATGTGTTGCTCGCGCTGGCGTCGCGCGGCATAATCATTGGTTTCAACAGCCAGCCGGAGCCGGGCGCCCGTGCCATGGCCGATAAAGAGGGCGTCAGCATCCGCACTTATAACATTATTTATGACATTATCGACGATGTGACCAAGGCCCTCGAGGGTATGCTGGAGCCGGAATATGCCGAGGTGGTGGAGGGCATGGCCGAAGTCAGAGCTACCTTCCCCGGCCGCAACAAGACCAGGATTGCTGGCTGTTATGTCAAGGAAGGTCGTGGCAGCCGGGATGCGCAGGTGAGAATTATCCGCGGCGGTAAGGTCATCCGTGAGTCCAGGGTCTCCAGCCTGAGGCGGTTCAAGGATGACGTCAGAGAAGTTACCCAGGGTATGGAGTGCGGCGTAGGCGTTGAGGACTTCAATGACTTCGAGGTTGGTGACTTTATCCAGTTCTACCGCAGACAAAAGGTCAGCTAGGGGAGGGGAAAATCAGCACACGGCGTCTCGAACGGCTGGGCCACCAGATCCGTGATGACATCAGCTATCTCCTGCGGCGTGAAGTCAGCGATCCCAGGCTGGGCCGCTTAATCTCCGTCACGCGTGTTGCGATTTCTCCTGACTTCAAGCTGGCCAGAGTATTTGTCAGTGTTGTTGGCGGTGAGGCTGAGAAAAAAGACACACTGGCTGGCTTTGAGGCGGCGGCCGGCTTCTTCCGGACACGTTTGTCGCGGCGGCTGGATCTCAGGCAGATGCCGGAGCTCAGTTTTGAGCTTGACGAGTCCATTGAGGGCGGGGAGCGGGTCCTCGACTTGATTAACAGGGTCAGTGCCGATACACTGGAAACAGAGTGAAGGTCGCGGCGGTGTGTCCGTTACATGAGGACGGCAACAGAGACCAATACAGGGAGGTTCGCCATGGCGGTAGACCCGGTCTGTAAAATGGAAGTGGACGATAAGAAGGCCATGTTCACCACGTCCTACAAGGGCAGAACCTACTATTTCTGCTCTCAGGCCTGTAAGGAAAGGTTCGATACCACACTGGCCAGCCTCAAGAAGGCGGGTACGGGTATCTGTTTCGGGGTAAGGGTGGAGGAAAGCAAAGAGATGGAGAAGTGACCGGATATTCTTCACAGTAATCATGATGAGAAGCTCAGACAGTCTCGAGCAACAGGCTGAAAAAGCGGCTGACCTGATACATAAATCAAAGCGTCTGGTTGTCTTCACCGGCGCCGGCGTTAGCACCGAGTCCGGTATACCTGACTTCCGGAGTCCCGGCGGCATCTGGAGCCGGTATGACCCCGACGACTTTACCATCCAGAAGTTTGTGAGCAGTGCTGAATCGCGCAGACTGCACTGGCATATGCTGGGTAAGGAAGGCCTCATGGCCGATGCCCGGCCCAACCAGGCGCACCTCGCGATTGCCGAGCTGGAGCGGATGGGCAAGCTGGACTGCGTAATCACCCAGAATGTTGATAACCTGCATCAGAAGGCGGGGAATTCTCCGGAGAAGGTGTTTGAACTCCACGGCAATCTCAGGTGGGCGGCGTGCCTGGATTGCGGCAAACGCTATCCGCTTACGGAGATTGTGCCTCTCATTCGTCAGGACACCGGCGTGCCCGATTGCCCTGACTGCAAAGGTATGCTCAAGCCGGCCGTGGTCTTTTTTGGTGAGGCTTTGCCGGTGAGAGACTTGACCGAGGCGGGCCATCGCGCCCGCAATTGTGACCTGATGCTGGTTATCGGCTCGACGCTGGTGGTATATCCCGCAGCCTATATGCCGATGTACGCCCGGGAAGCCGGGGCAAAGCTGGTCATTGTTAACCTCAGCGAGACGCCGATGGACAGTGCGGCGGCGGTGCTTATAAGAGCCAAAGCCGGAGAAGCCATGAGCCTGGTGATGAAGTACCTGCGGCTGAAAATGGCGGCTTCGAGTGGATGAGGAGAAGGGGACAGAAACGAAAGGTGAGCGGCGGGCAAAAAAGAACGCCCGCAGAAAGTTCCCCGTTCATGGCGGCTCCCTGCGGGCTGTTTATCCTCAGGTCGTGCGCAAGCGCGCGAAAAGCCCAAAACGCTAGTTTCTACTTTGGCAGTGCCTCCGCTACCAGCTCCGCTATATCCCTGGCCCTGAACTTTTCCTCGGCACCCTTGGCTTTGATGGCGTCCTCAAACATCTGGAGGCAGTAGGGACAGGCGGTAGCGACGAGATCGGCGCCGGTCCCGATGGCCTCCTCGATGCGCTCCTCGCTGATTCTCTTGCCTATCCGTTCCTCCATCCAGAACCGTCCGCCGCCGCCGCCGCAGCAGAACCCTTTCTGATTGCGACGCTTCATCTCTACGAGCTGTGCTTTGGGAATGGTTCCGAGCACATGCCGCGGCGGCAGGTAGATGCCGTTATGCCGACCGAGGTAGCAGGAATCGTGGTAAGTGAGCTTCTTATCGACCTCGCCCGTCAGCTTGAGCCGGCTTTCGTCGATGAGCCGGCCGATGAACTCGGTGTGGCTGACCACCTCGTAGAAGTCGCCTCCGAATTGCGGGTATTCGTTCTTTAAGGTATTGAAGCAGTGCGGGCAGGTGGTGACGATGGTCTTAACCCCATGGGTCTTAAGTGTCTCAATGTTCTTCATAGCTAGCATCTGGAAGAGGTATTCGTTGCCCATGCGCCGTGCCGGGTCGCCGCAGCAGCTCTCTTCGGCGCCGAGAACCCCGAGCTTTACGCCGGAAGCCCTGGCGACTTTGGCGAAAGCCGTGGCAACTTTGATACTGCGGTCCTCAAGCGAAGCGGCACATCCCGTCCAGTAAAGGATGTCGGCCCTGCTATCGTCAGCAAGTGCTTTAATACTAAGCCCGCTGTACCAGTCGGTGCGGGAGAAGAGCGTGCCGCGGCAGGAATGGCCGCGGTCTTCGATGCACTTGAGGATGGTCTGGGCGGTCTCCGGCATTTTGGTCTGCTCGAGCACCAGGTTGCGGCGCATTTCGACAATTTTGCCCAGCGGGTCGATGAAGGCCGGGCAGGCTTCAAGACAGGCGGCGCAGGTGGTACAGCTCCAGATTTCGTCTTCAGAGATGCGGCTTCCGATGATGGTCGGCGCGTTAATCGGCTCCGGCGTGGCGGCTTCAGCCGGTGCCTGTCCTTCCGTTGCCGGCGCCGGTTTGGCCTTTTTCACGACCCCGGCCGCTTTATCCATGGCGGCGCGGACTTTGGGGCCGTTTATGTTGAGTTCGGTCCTCAGGTCCTGGACGATTTTCTTGGGACTGAGCGGCTTGCCGGTGAAATTGGCCGGACACTGGTCCTGACAGCGGCCGCATCGGGTGCACCCGTCGGTATCGAGCAGGTGCTTCCAGTTGAAGTGGTGTATCTGGTTGGCGCCGAGCGGCTCGCCTTTCTCAATTGCCTTTTCGATGTCGAAGCTGTCAAGCTGACCGCGCGGCTTGAAGGGACGGAGGAAGACATTGATGGGCGACATGAGGATATGGGTGAAGCGGCTGAAAGTAACGGAAACGTAGATAACGGCGCCGATTGACAGGAGGACATGGAACCCCCATGCCCACGGATGCAGGGCAACCGCCAGCGGCGGGTTGATGCCGATGAGCGATATGAATAGCGAGAAGACCCAGCCGCCGGTTGACCAGTAAGCGTAGGCGGCATCTTTGCCCGGGTCGGGAGAGGCGAAGCGTAGGCCTTCTACCAGATATCCGGAAATAACGATGACAGCGATGAGGATAAGGGCAATGGCATCTTCCGGTTTATTGTCGAGCCGCTTGGGCCGCTGGATGTAGCGCCGCCAGGCGGCAATAGCAATACCGACCAGGGCGAGCAGACCGATGATATCGACGTAGGCTGAGACGACCAGATAGGTCGGTCCGTACAGGTAGTGAAAGACGTATTTGTTGATGGTTTCGGCGGCGGTGGCGATGAGGAAGACAAGACAGCCCCAGAAGATGAAGAAGTGCATTAGCCCGGGGTAGGCGTCGCGGAAGATGCGTTTGTGGAGGAAGCCGTCCACGATGCCGACGCCGATGAAGTTGACGATGCGCTGGCTCCAGCTTCCCATCGGCACGCCGCGTTTGCCGATGGCGATCAGACGGTAGCGGCGGTAGCTGGCCCAGGCGAAGATTATGACGGCGATAGCGGCAAGCGGGTATACAATCCAGGGACCTAAAGGGATGTTCCAGAAGAGTTCGCGCGAAGCTTCGGCCATGACGAACGCCTCCTGTTAAGTAATCGGCATAGGATAGCGTATCGGACGTTTTTTGCCAAGTGGCGGAAACGCCCGGAAGGCAATATAATGGATTGTCCTGTTCGGACTCTGCGCTTTGAATGTACAGGGGTGTCTTTTGAAACTGCTGCGTGAGGTGCTGGTATATATCGCGGTTGGTGCGGCCATCTATACCGGTATGCAGTTGACCATGCAGAACTATACCGTGGTCTACACCTCCATGCTTCCGGGGATTCATCAGGGGGACTGGATTCGTGTTGAGAAGGTGACCTACTGGCTGAGCGCTCCAAAACGGGGCGATGTCATAGTCCTCGAGCCCCCCCGGAACGAGTCCGATACGCCCTATATCAAACGCATCATCGGTCTCCCCGGCGACCGGATTGAGGTCGTCGGCGGTAAAGTAAAGGTCAATGGCTTCGTAATTAATGAGCCGTACATCTCGGCGCCGCCGCAATACACCCTCGGGCCGGTGACGGTGCCGCCAGATAACTACTTCGTACTGGGGGACAACCGTAATAACAGCGTTGACTCCCACGGCGGCTGGACGGTGCCGAGGCAGAACATTATCGGCAAAGGCTGGTTCATTTACTGGCCGCCGTCCCGCTGGGGAATGGTGCCCAACTATGACCTGGCCAGCCAGGGCATACCCCAGCCGGCTTCATCCGCGACGAAATAGCAGGGGGCCAGTTGTGTCAGACAGGGTGCTTAAAATATTCAAAGACGCCGGTGCCATCCTCGAAGGGCATTTTCTGCTCACCTCCGGTATGCATTCCCCGGTGTACTGGGAGAAGTTCCAGGTGCTTCAGTACCCCCGGTATACTCAGAAGCTGTGCCGGCTGATTGCCGGCAGCTTCAAGAACGCCGGAGTTCAGGTCGTGGCCGGCCCGACTACCGGTGGTGTTGTCCTTGCCTTCGAGACGGCGCGCCAGCTCGGTGTACGCGCAATCTTTGCCGAAAAGGTCGAGGGCGGCCGGGCTTTCCGGCGCGGTTTCTCTATCAGTCCGGGCGAGAAGGTACTGATTGTAGACGACATCCTAACTACCGGCGGCTCGGTGAGAGAAGTGGTGGATGCGGTGAAAAAGCTCGGAGGCGACATCGTTGGCATCGGCGTCCTGGTTGACCGTTCTGGTGATAAAGTTGATTTCGGCGTTCCGCTGTTTGCCTGTTTGAGGTCGCCGACGGTGGCTTATCCTGCGGACAGTTGCCCGCTTTGTGCTGAGGGCAGGCCTCTGGTGCGTCTCGGCGGCTGAGGCAGGAACCCTGGCCGCAGCCGTCTTTCTTGACACCGCGGCGTTCGGGTAGCTAAAATAACCTTTACACGTGCCCGAGCCGAGGTAGCTCAGTAGGTAGAGCAGCGGACTGAAAATCCGCGTGTCAGCAGTTCGATTCTGCTCCTCGGCACCATGCTGGGGCGAGCGGAAGTAGTTCAGTGGTAGAACGCCTCCTTGCCAAGGAGGAGGTCGCGAGTCCGAATCTCGTCTTCCGCTCCATTCTTTTTGAGGGCTCGGCCGAAGTGGCGGAATGGCAGACGCGACAGTCTCAAAAACTGTTGGGGGGCAACTCCCGTGTCGGTTCGAGTCCGACCTTCGGCACCACCCTTGACATTGTTGCCCCTCTTTGGTTATCGTAAGCCGACCGTTATCCTGTGGCGATTGCCCGGTTGTGTAGTGGTAGCACGAAGGACTTTGGATCCTTTTGCCCAGGTTCGAATCCTGGCCGGGCAGCCAGGCTACAGCGGTCTCTTAATTCATCTGGTGATTGGCGCTTCGGCGGTCATATTCTTTAGGAGGTAAATAGACATGTACAGGAAAGTGCTGGTGCCCCTGGATGGTTCGGAGCTCGGTCGGTGTACGGTAGATGAGGTCATGAACGTAGTTGGTGACGGGAGTCAGGTGGTCCTATTGAGAGTGATGGAAGTCATTGATTCTCTCGTGGTTCAGGCCGGAATTGAAGCGGAGGCCGCCCTCATTGACCTGGAGAAAGTGAAACGGGAAAATGAGGAATCGGCACGGCGTGACCTCGAGGCTGTCGCGGCCAGGCTGAAGAAGGAAGGTATCGAGGCACAGACCGTAGTACTGTGGGGCAGACCGGCCGACGTGATCAATGAGTATGCCAGCAAGAACGGGGTGGACCTCATTGTCATCAGCACCCACGGGCGTTCCGGTATCACTCGATGGGCTTTTGGGAGTGTGGCCGACCGTGTGCTGAGAAGTGCGACGGTACCCGTGCTTCTGGTTACGCCCAAAGGCTGTCGCCTGAGTTAGCTGTTGTCCGACGGCTCCGGTTCAGCTATAATATCTGCCGCTTTTCGGGGCGCTCCCCGATAGCTCAACGGTAGAGCGGGCGGCTGTTAACCGCTAGGTTGTAGGTTCGAATCCTGCTCGGGGAGCCAATCAAGACAGAAACTGAAAGTGAACGCCTCGATTCATAAAACATCGCCACTTCGGCAAGCGGGCGGAATCTGATAAACGTTTGTACCTTTTTAACAGATCGATGCATATTTTCTAAATGTGAGGTGACACGTGTCCTATCACTGTGATGTCCTGGTAATTGGTTCCGGTATCGGCGGCATCGGCGCGGCCTTGCTTCTACAGGACAGAGGCTATAAGACTCTTACCGTTGAAAAGGAAGGTCGGATCGGCGGGCGCTACAGTACTTACGAATACGAGGGCTTTAGACTCCCCGCGGGCGCCGTGGCTATCCATTACAAGGGCACTGCCATGGAGGAGTTCTTCAAGGTGGCCGGCGAGCAGTGCGAGTTCATCGATGTCCCCCGGCTTTTCTACCGTATCGGCGGCAAGGACTACGAAATGCCGGCCAAGGGCTCACTCTCCACCGGGATGGAGATAATAAACAAGCTGGAAGAGGACAAAGCCAAAGTATTCGGCGGTTTTGCCAGGGTCATCGCCAAGGACCGTGTGATGAGCGCTTTCCGTCTTGGTGTTCAGGAAGCAAAGGAAGGCGGCCCGACCTTCAAGGACTGGCTGCTCCAGTACACCGACAACGAGCTCGCTCACGGCATCTTCGATACCATCACCAACACTCTCTGCGGTGCCCACTCCTATGAAATCGCCGCCTCGTCCGTCTTCGCTTTTTTCCGCACCATGGGCGGCAACCGTGACGTTGCCATTGCACCAAAAGGCAATCTGGCCAATCTGGAAAAGCTGGCCAACGCCATTAAAAAGAAGGGCGGCGAAATCTGGTTGAACACCAGAGCCAAGAAAATCCACACCGCCGGTGGCAACGTAAAATCGGTCACCGTCGAGAAAGACGGAGGGGATGTAGAAATCACCGCTCAAATGGTGCTTTCTGACATCGGACCCAAGGCAACTATTGAGCTCACCGGAGCTGAGTGCCTCGGCGAGGACTACTGCCGGCAGACCCGCGTTAAGCTACGGCCACACCCGATTACCATGATTTACCTCGCCAGCGACAGGCCGCTGTGGCCGGAGAAGGGTGATGCCGCCATCCTGATGATTGTGGGCGCACGGCGCGTTACCAGCGTTATCCCTCTTTCCAACGTTTCGCCTCACTATGCCCCACCGGGGCAGCACCTCACGTTTGTTTTCGGAGGCCCGCCGAGTAATGAGACGCGGATGGATCCGAAGAATGAGCTGGAAATGTGCCTTCTCGACCTCAAGGAGAACTTCCCGAATTTTGAGAAGCACGCCCGCATCCTCAAGGTAATTTCGAAGAATATCGATGACGAACTGCCCGAAGGACGGAGCAAGCTGGGTTCAATGATGCCGGTGGAAACGCCGGTCAAGAACCTGCTCTGTATTGGCGATGCCTGCTGTAGCTTTGGCTTTTACGGGTCGACCGGTGCCGCCGAGACTGCCAGGGT
>DAOUCU010000003.1:0-15979 GCA_034431935.1 Dehalococcoidia bacterium
AAATAGCCGAGTTAAACGCAGCTCTAGAAGAATGGGAAAGGGTCTATAATACCGTCAGGCCTCACCAGGCCCTGGGATATCTCACTCCTCAGGAGTATCTCGAGTGCTACTGGCCACATCGTAGAAAGGGGGCGATGTGTCACTGATCTACTGAACGAGTACATTGCATTGAGACTATGCTGATAGGTTGTGTATAATTGACCGCCAGTCCGTGGGCCGTTAGCTCAGCTGGCAGAGCAGCAGACTTTTAATCTGTTGGTCGAGGGTTCGAATCCCTCACGGCTCACCACTCACCTGATTGCCTCGACAGTGTATTACGGCTAGGAAGGATCTCCTTATGAGAATAATCGCTCTCGAAGTCGGCCCCTTTTTTTCTAATTGCTACGTTGTTGGTGCAGATAGCGGCAACGACGGTATGGTCATCGATGCAGGAGCGGAACCGAATGACATTATGGTCGCCATCAGAAAAATGAGGCTGAACGTGAAGTACATCATTGCTACTCATGGACACATGGACCATATTGGCGGCGTCAGCGAACTAAAAAAGGCTACTGGTGCCCAGTTCGCTATTCATGAGGCTGATGCAGCTTCCATTTCCCGGCGCGGTTTCCTGTTCGGTGGAGTTGGCCCAAATGCTCGGCCGGACCTGCTTCTGCGCGGTGGTGAGATTATCAGCGCAGGTGGGCTCTCATTCAAAGTACTGCATACACCCGGACACAGCCCCGGTGGCATTTGTCTTGTTGGTGATGGCGTCGTTTTTAGCGGTGATACTCTGTTTCGTGGGAGTATCGGGCGATATGATTTCCCCGGAGCCAGCGGCCGACAGCTTCTGGATAGCATACGGACCAAGCTTCTTTCTTTGCCAGACAGCACGGTTGTCTATCCAGGGCATGGCCCGCAGACTACCATCGGTGAGGAAAGGGAAGGCAATCCCTTTTTAACTTCTGATAACTGGGTCTGAATAGATGATTGATGGGGTCGGGATGTTTTCCGATGATTTGCGTGAAGAGTGTGTGATGTAGTTGCCGGTGGCCCCGGCCTTTTCAGGAGGCAGCAGGGTGACCGATTCACCCAATCTTAGAATTGGCTATGCGCTTGGTGGAGGTGGTGCCAGGGGACTTTCTCATATAGGCGTTTTAAAGGTTCTCGAGGCAGAGGGTATTTGTCCGGACGTGATCGCCGGTACCAGCATCGGCGCCCTGATCGGCGCTCTTTACGCCAGTGGTCTTACTCCGGATGACCTCGAGCGACTCGCATTGAGTCTCAATCGACGCCAGCTAACGATGTTTTTCGACCTTACCTTCCCGTTCAGTGGCCTGATTCAGGGCAAACGTGTGACTTCGGCTATTGAGTCACTTGTCGGCAATATGGTTTTTGCCGATTTGAAAGTGCCTCTGGCATGTGTTGCCACTGATCTTAATACCGGTAAGGCGGTGATCATAAGAAAAGGTTCCGTCGCCGAAGCGGTGCGGGCCAGCATCGCCATCCCCGGTATTATGACCCCGACCCTGTTCGGCAACAGATGGTTAGTTGATGGAGGCATTGTCAGTGAGGTTCCGGCAGGTGTCTGCCGGCGGATGGGTGCTGATTATGTGATCGGCGTGAATGTTATTCCTGATCCCGCCAGGGTTGTACAGCGGCTGGAGTCGCTGCGGGAGCCCGCTTTACCGTTGGCGACCAATAAACAGAAGAGCAACGTCAAGCGGTTGAAGCCGCCGCGGGTAATCGATATCATGGTGCAGACCTTATTGATATCTTGCTACCGGGTGGCAGTACAGAACCTGAAAGGGACCGATTTGGCCATCATTCCAGACCTGGCCAGCATCGGCTTCTGGGACTTCCACAAGGCGTCCGAGGCAATTGCACGCGGTGAGGCCGCTGCCTGGGCGGCCCTGAAGCAAGCTAGAGATATTCCGAGTCCGCGATTTCATTCTTCCAAGGCCTTCAGGTGAATCAGCAACAGACCAGCTTACGCCGCCGTATGGCAATGCTCAAGACCGACATTGCCGTATCTGCCGGTCTCCTTATCTTCTTCGTGTCGGTTGGTTTCTACGTGTCTCCTATCACGGGGGCCGACACGGTAAATGCGATGCGTCAGTGGGTAGAACCTGTGGTTGAAATGGGGCCGTGGAGCATCCTTACTTTTGTCATAGTGAACAACGTTGTTAAGGCTCTGGTGATCACTGTCTCCGGGCTTATGCTCGGTCTGCCCTCATTGTTGTTCATTGCCATCAACGGAGTTACCGTGGGAAGCCTGGCCGGCGCTGTCGGCGCTAAGGCGGGATATGTCATCGTTGCCGCAGGTCTCTTACCACATGGGATTATTGAACTACCGGCGCTGGTGCTGGCAACGGCACTTGGCTTCTCTCTGGGTAAGGAAGCGGTGTTCTGGATGCTGAGGCGCGAGAGTCATCTGAAGGCGCAGTTCCGCAACTCGCTTTCAATATACTTGAAGGTGGTCTTGCCACTACTAGTCATCGCGGCGATTATTGAGGTGACGATAACTCCCTGGCTGACGAGGATGGTAGGGGGATGAAGAGGAAGCACTCAACTTCACTCCTACGCTAACGCCCGGCATGACCACGAAGTATCAATTGGTCTACTCACTGGATGCTGGCATCCCGTCGAGATTTGCCAACGCAACCGACAGAGCTCGCGTAGGTGGGATGGTCAGAGTGAAAGTGCAGACGCTGGCAGGCGGGCGGGTGATGCGACAACTCGGCATCATGGCCACCCTTGCTGATGGGGCTGCCGGCAAGACGCCGACCGATGCCACAAATGGCGCCGACGCCAGCGGGATAAGCCCTGGCGTTGACGATTCTGGGCGCTGCAGTAGTTACGAGCCGGACTTATGGCTTGTTTCGTTCTCCAGCATGTCGATGAAGGCGTCTATCCGCTGGTGAGTCTCCGACTCGTTATAGGAACCGATGTCCACCATGTCGCTTTCTAGCACCAGCGTCGGGATGTCCCGATATATCTTCTTAAGAGTATTCAGCTGGCAGATAAGGCCGGGATGCCATGTGCGACATGAGAACGCTTCGTGGATGACAATTCCATCGATTTGGTAGTCATCAATATAGCGGATCATTCTTTCGACTTCCGGATATGAGCCGTTACGCTTTCGTGCCGCGTCATACCAGTAAGTCAGGTATTTGAACCAGCGCCATACTATATGCTCGATGGGGTCGCTGGTAGGAGGCACATTAAGATTGTACAAAGGTTCGGCAAGCCTGTAGCTGATCTCCACAGGAAATGAGGCGCCCTTGGCGGCAAAGTAATCGAAATCGGATAGAGCAAACCACGGCGCCAGGCCGCCACCCCACATCAAACGGTATTTTTCATCGGGTACACTTGCCATCCGGTTGTTGATGCGGTTTTTGAGCTCCTGGTTTAACGCGGCATAGAAATCCAATGCCTGTTGGGTGCCAAGCATGAAAACCAAAGGCACCATGGTATTAAAGGCATCGCCGGTGCCCATAGGCGTCGGTACAGCGCGGCGCAACTCGTGTGTTTCCCAGAACAGATTCCATGTGCGGTCAGCCAGATCAACCAGCCCGGCAAGCCGGTCCCAGTCCATTTTGCGGCTGGTCCGCTTTTCAAGAAAAGCTACCAAGTCCCGGAGTTCGCTAACCATGAATCTGATGTAGTAGTCCTGGATTTCCCTGTGGTCGATATTTTGTTGGTATGCTGGCCACAGGATATTCGTCATATGGATAGGGACGTCCGGCATATACTGTCTGGCGGCCTGGAACCATTTAACCCGCGGGTCGCATATCATGGTGCCGGTGCCAAGCATCATATCAGGGCGCGGCAGGCCGCCCCAGGGCGCATTGGCGGGCATACCGCCGGACTCCTCACGTAAGGCATCAAATCCAAGACAGCACAGAGCGTAGGTGCACATACTGCGCGAGAAATAGTGGGACTCCGCTTTCTCCAAAAATGGCATGGCGTTACGTTTGGCGCTGCATATTCCGGCAAAGTTCTCGACCCACAGGGGAACGATATCCATGGCGCGGATGATTTCGTCATAGGCGGATGCGATCAAAGTGTAGGCTGTCAGCTTACCTTCTTCATGTGCACGCTGCCCTGCGGCCAGCATGTCCTTGACCATCCGGGGAATCATGGTAGCGGCTACGGTAGCATGGCTTCGGGATTTACCGGCTTGGATATTAGGGCTTTCAGACAATGTTCACTCCTGTTTCAAGGCTGCCGCTAATAAGTTCAATAAATGCCTGAATCCTGGTGCGGAGTCTGCCGATGTCCATGATTGAATAGTCATCCTCGATATACAGGACTGCCAGACCATGATTGGCCAGATACGACCTGAGTGCCGGTACTTCAAGACCGTATGGGTCACAGCAGCGATGGACGCGGATGATGACTCCGCGAACGCGAAAGTCCGTGGCGAGCCTGCCGATGATACCGAACCTCTCCTCAAAATCGTCCGACTGTTTGCCGGTTTCACCCCGGTAAGTCCTGGCACAGTTCAAATTAAGGTACCGTCCGGCAAGGCCTACTAGTGGGTCAGTGTGCGGCTCAACATCCTGCCCGTATTCTCTAAGTCCCGGGCAGGTGAAGTCAGAAACCACGGCGCCGCCACATTCCTCCACGATACTCGCCAGTCCATCATCATCCTGTTCGGAGGAGACAATCATGACCCTCGGAGTGCCCCTCTCGAAAGCCGGCCCTTGCTTTGAGCCCTCGATAGTTATGCTCTCGACCATGGGTACTGCTTCCTCAACCGGTAGACTCATGGCCGCCACAAGCGTCCTCACTATCGCTGATCCGGAGATACGCGGTTCATCACCACGCCGGAGTCCATAGAGATGCCTGACGGCTTTCCTGAGAGCGTTATACTTTTCGATTTCTGCCTCGATCGCTTTATTGCTGATCGTTCTCCCAGCATACCTTTCCATGCTGGTACGGAAAGTGCGCAGACAATCGACGAAGAATTCTCGGGAGTTATCGCTGATTGTGTGAGGTACGTTAAGAAGGTGGAAATAAGGCAGATTCAAACTGGTACGCCAGATATCGTGGGTTATGCACATACTATCACAGGAGTGGGGCAGGACAAGGCCTTCAATAAAGTCCCAGGCACCCTTCAGTGTTTGATCGAAGTAGCTGCGGACCATTGGGCATACAATGGTCTCCATCTGGGCGTCTGCTGCAGAAATCGGCTCGTGCACATTGCCTTTGACGCGGAACGGAATGAAACCGGCGGCACTTATGATTTCAAGGGGAACATAGGCACAGAGGTAACCGATAAACCTTCGGCCCTGTTTCTTAAGCTCCCTGGCACGACTTCCATAGTCAGAGTAGTACCTCTCAACAAGTGCCGAACCGGATGGTGTACTGCTGTTCGTCATCTTCTTTAGCCGTTATTAAGGGCTAAGCAATGAATAGCAAGGGTCTGGCGTCCCTGGAGAGATTCGAACTCTCGACCGTCTGCTTAGAAGGCAGCTGCTCTGTCCGCTGAGCTACAGGGACCTGCGGGAAGTGTAACACATTATCGGCAACATCGGCTAGCGGGCAGGACGGAGTGTTAAATCGCCAATCGGACGCAGTAAACAGCAATTGGCTCAGGTGGATTTTGGAGTCGTCGATTTGGTCTCTGACCTGGATGTGGCGGAGCTGGCCTCAATCGGGGACGGTTTTGGGGTTGTGGTTGTCGGGTTCTCTGGCGGCCGGTGGTCAGTCACATAGAAGCCTGACCCCTTGAAAATGACGGGGACGGGTATGAATACGCGGTTGGCCTTCGCCCCGCATTTGGGACAGCACGAGTCGCCGTTATCGCTAAAGCTCAGCTTCTGCTCAAAAGCATAGCCGCAGGCAGAGCACCTGTAATCATAAACGGGCATCCTTGACCTCCGTTGTCATTGTGTTTCTCATAGCTATGAAATTAGCAGTCATTGGCAATGACTGCTAATTGCGTATTGTAGAACGCGCTAGCTATTGTGTCAAGAGGGGTCAGGGTGTTCTACAGCTTTGGTTAGCTTGACAACCATTCGCATCAGCTACTAATATTGAGGACTCATGGGGAACAATCCGGACTGAGGCTTATGGCCAGATTGCTTGATGCGATAGATGGTCCCGGCGACCTGAAAAAGCTGGATGCCAAGGAGCTCCAGCAATTAGCCCAGGAAATCCGACAGGAGCTGATATCCACTGTAACTATCTCCGGTGGGCATCTGGCTTCTAATCTGGGTGTTGTTGAGTTAACCATTGCGCTTCATCGGGTCTTTGACAGCCCGCGTGATAAGCTCGTCTGGGATGTCGGTCACCAGAGTTATGTCCATAAGCTTCTGACGGGACGGAGAGACCGTTTCGGCACCCTTCGCCAACTGAACGGTCTATCCGGATTCACCGACCGGTCTGAGTCGCCGCATGATCCGTTCGGGAGCGGTCACGCCAGCACCTCGGTGTCGGCGGCGCTTGGTATTGCCACCGCCCGTGACCTGAAGGGTGAGGAGTTTTCGGTGGTGGCGGTGATTGGCGATGGAGCATTGACCGGCGGTATGGCTTTTGAAGCATTGAACCATGCCGGTCATATGCGGACTAATTTCATCGTCATCTTGAATGATAATCAGATGTCAATTTCCCCGACAGTCGGCGCCATCACCGGTATCCTGAACAGACTGTGGCTTGATGAACGTTTGGAAAAGGCCGAATCGCGGGCTGAGCGGATACTTTCCGGTTCCGTCATAGGCAGGCGTGTACTCCAGCTTGGTAGAGAGATGAAGCGCGGCTTTAAGAGTCTCACGCTTCCGCCGGCTAAGATATGGGAAGAGCTCGGCTTTACCTACATGGGACCTTTTGACGGTCACGACATTCCGAAGCTGGAGGCGTCGCTAGTCCAGGCACGCATCCACCAGCGCGACAAGCCTATCTTCTTTCATGTCATTACGACTAAAGGTAAGGGTTATCCGCCAGCAGAGGCGGACGCCGTGCGCTATCATGGCGTTGCCAACAATATGTGTACTCAGCTGATGGCGCCGACATTTTCCGAGATATTCGCGGATACTCTACACCAGATAATGGCGGATGACCCAAGGGTGGTGGTCATCACCGCGGCCATGGCCGAAGGTAACTGTCTTGGCACTATCGCCAGGGATTTCCCGAATCGCTTCTTCGATGTTGGCATTTGCGAGGAACATGCCACTACTTTCGCTGCGGGGCTGGCCACACAGGGGGTCAGGCCGGTAATAGCAATATACTCAACTTTCATGCAGAGAGCTATCGACCAGTTAATACATGACGTCTGTCTGCAGGACCTCCCGGTAGTCTTCGCCATGGACAGAGCCGGGATAGTCGGAGACGATGGCAAGACCCATCAGGGGTTATTTGACCTGTCCTATTTAACCATGGTACCGAATCTGATTGTTTCCGCACCCAAGGACGGCAACGAACTGCGGCAGCTTTTGTATACGGCGATAAGGGCCGACCATCCGATGGCAGTACGCTATCCACGCACCCAGACGGCAATATCCTGTCCCCGGGGTACGCTGGAGGAACTGCCGATTGGCCGTGGGGAAATCTTGCGTGATGGGAAGGACATCACCATTCTGACGGTCGGGCCGATGGCTCTTCCGGCGCTTGATGCCGCCAGGGCGCTTTCGGAACTCGGGATAGAAGCTGCGGTGGTGAACGCCAGATATATTAAACCACTGGATTCTGAACTTATCTTGGGACTGTGCCGTGCCAGCGGGCGTGTCGTTACAGTTGAGGAGAATGTTCTGGCCGGGGGTTTCGGGAGTGCTGTCATCCAATTGCTTCATTCCGCCGGGCTTGACAACACTCGAGCACGGTGCATAGGTATTACCGACCAATACGTGGAGCACGGTCCTCAGCACATTCTCCGGTCGAAGTTCGGCCTCGATGCGCCTGGTATCGTTCGCACTGTTATTGATAATTTTCCGGAGCTCAGGTCAAGCGTGGGGGAGCGCCCCAGTGCCGCCGTCAGTTAGACGACAGAAGTAACTTATATAATATACAGTCACATTTAAGAAGAGTATTAGCTCGATGAAGTTAGCGATTACCGGCAAGGGTGGCGTTGGTAAGACCACCTTATCCAGCCTGCTTGCTGGGGTTTTTGCCAGCGAAGGGAAGGAGGTTGTCGCAATCGACGCTAATCCCGATGCTAACCTTGCTGTAGCGCTGGGTGTCCCGGTTGAGAAGGCGATCGCAATAACCCCAATCGCCGATATGCAGGACCTTATCCGGGAGCGTACCAGCACCGGGCGCGGCGACATAGATGCGTTTTTCAAGCTGAATCCAAAGGTCGACGACCTGGTCGAGCGCTTTGGGTTAAGACACGGCAACATCCGGGTGTTGGTGATGGGGACGGTCAAGAAGGGGGGCAAAGGCTGTATGTGTCCCGAGAGCGCTCTGGTTCGCAACCTTGTAAGCCATCTGGTCCTGGGGCGTAAGGAAGTCGTAATTATGGATATGGATGCCGGCGTGGAGCATCTCGGAAGAGGCACGGCCAAGGCAGTCGATGCCTTCATTACTGTAGTTGAACCCGGCCAGCGCAGTCTGCAGACAGCCAGACTGGTCCTGAAGCTGGCCAGAGACCTGCACGTTAAGAGATGCTACGCGGTTGGTTCAAAAACGCGTACTGAAGCCGACCGCGAGTTTATCCTGCGAAATCTCCCCGATTTTGAGGTACTCGGGTTCATTAACTACCATCCGGAGATTGCCGAGGCTGACCTCAAAGGAATCGGTGTCTATGAAGCCTCGCCGGATGCGGTTGCCGAGACAAAGGCCATTAAGGACAGGTTGGAACAAATTCGTCTGAAAGGATAGAAAAATGTCCAAGAAGACGGTCAGGGACGTTGATGTGGCCGGGAAACGAGTTCTGGTACGGGTGGACTTTAATGTGCCCCTGGATCCAACAACGAACGCTATCACTGATGACACCCGCATACGCGAGACCATCCCTACAATACAGTATCTTATCGACCACCGCGCTAAAGTCATTCTTTGTTCTCACCTCGGACGCCCGGATGGCAGAGTCGTCGAAAGACTGCGCATGGCCCCGGTAGCCGAACGGCTCTCACGACTACTTGGCCGACCGGTGGTTGCAGCCCTTGACTGCGTCGGGCCGGAGGTAGAAAAAACAGTGACGGCGCTTAAAGAAGGGGAGGTACTACTCCTCGAGAATGTGAGGTTCCATCCTGAGGAGGAGAAGAATGACCCTGCCTTTGCCCGTGCGCTGGCCAGATTGGGTGACATCTATGTAGATGACGCCTTTGGGACCGCCCACAGGGCGCATGCCTCAACTGTCGGAGTGGCCAATTTCCTTCCGGCTGTGGCCGGATTTTTGCTTGAGAAAGAATTAGAGTCACTCGGACGTCTCCTGACCAATCCCCAGCGCCCGTTTGCAGCTTTGCTCGGTGGTGCCAAGGTTAGCGACAAGGTTGCGCTTATCCAGAACATCGTCAAGAAGCTGGACATGCTCCTAATTGGCGGCGGTATGGCAGCCACTTTCCTTAAGGCAGGAGGTCACGATGTCGGGCGTTCGCTCATTGAGAAAGATAGCCTCAGGGTCGCAAGTGACCTGCTGAAACATGTTAAGAATAACGGTGTCACACCGGTTCTGCCAGTGGACGTGATTGTGGCCAGTGAGATAAGCCCCGATGTTGGAGGCAAGGCGATACTGGTAGGCGATATCCAGCCTGAGCAATATATTGTTGACATCGGTCCGGGCACTATCCAGCTTTTTGGCGAGAAACTGAAAACATGCCGCACGGTCATGTGGAACGGTCCGATGGGTGTTTATGAGATACCGCAATTTGCTACCGGAACTAGAGCCATGGCTAATCTGCTGGCTAGCCTTCAAGCCACAACCGTGGTTGGCGGTGGCTCTACAGCCGAGGCCGTGGAGGAGATGGGGTTGGCGAAAAAGATGTCCCATGTCTCTACCGGCGGCGGGGCCAGCCTGATGTTCCTTGAAGGGAAGATCCTTCCCGGCGTGGCGGTTCTACAGGAAAAGCGCTGATGTTAAGTATCGAGCAGATTGAACAGCTTGCCGTTCCGGCCAAGTCGAGAATAGTTCTGCTCGTTATGGATGGTCTTGGCGGTTTGCCGGATGTCACTACCGGGAAAACCGAATTGGAGTCGGCACGGACGCCAAACCTTGACCGGCTTGCTGCTGGTGGGATGTGCGGTCTTCATGAGCCGGTGGCTCCGGGTATTACTCCCGGGAGTGGCCCGGGGCACCTTGGACTTTTCGGGTATGACCCGCTCAGGTACTTGATTGGCCGTGGCGTGTTGGAGGGGATAGGGATCGACTTCCCGCTGGGGCCTGATGATGTTGCCGCCAGGGGTAATTTCTGCACAGTTGACAGCGCGGGAATTATTACCGACCGTCGTGCCGGGCGAATTGCCACTGAGAAATCGGCCGAGCTGTGCCGTCTCCTCGCGCAGATCAAGCTAGATGAAGTCCAGATCTTCGTCAATCCGGTCAAGGAACATCGCTTTCTGGTAGTATTTCGTGGCAAGGGACTTTCACCAGAAATTGATGACACCGATCCAGAACGCATCGGGGTATCGCCAAAGTCAGTGACGGCGTTAACTGGGGCGGCGGCTAGAACTGCCGGGATTGTGACTTCTTTTCTGGAGCAAACCCGGAGGATTCTGGCGCACCACCGGCCGGCCAATATGGTTCTACTCCGGGGTTTTTCCAGGGTGCCGCAATTGCCGAAGCTGACTGAGGTGTACAAACTGCGTGCTGCGGCTATCGCAACTTATCCCATGTACAAAGGGCTGGCCAGACTGCTGGGCATGACGGTATTTGACGGCGGCAGTACGATTCATGAATCGATTCGTACCGCCCGCGAGCAGTGGGGGGAGTTTGATTTCTTCTTCATCCACGTCAAAAATACCGATGCCGCCGGCGAGGATGGCAACTTCTCACATAAAGTGGCAGCCATAGAGGAGGTTGATGCCGCCTTGCCGGACCTGCTAGCGCTGAAGCCTGATGTGATTGCGGTAACCGGAGACCATTCCACACCGGCCCTGTTAAAAGGGCATAGCTGGCATCCGGTGCCGCTGGTCATTAGCTCCGGGTGGTGCCGCCCCAGCCGCGTATCCAAATTCGGTGAGACCGACTGCGCCGCAGGGAACCTGGGCATCATCAGAGGACTGGACATCATGCCCCTTCTTATGGCTCATGGCCTGAGATTAACCAAGTACGGAGCATAGAGTTGAGGACACCACTCATCGCCGGAAACTGGAAAATGAACACTACTGTTCAGGAAGCGGTGAGGCTTGTTCAGGACATGCTAGGCTTGCTGGATAGTATTCACGGCGTAGAGAAGGTCATTTGTCCGCCATTTGTATCTCTTACGACGGTAGCATCCCTCCTGAGAAGTTCAAGTGTTCAGCTGGGTGCTCAGAACATGTACTTCATTGATAAAGGAGCCTACACCGGTGAAATTTCGCCCATCATGATTGCCGGTATGTGTCAGTACGTGATAATCGGCCACTCGGAACGCCGCCAGTACTTTGGAGAGGATGACCAGCTTGTTAACCGGAAGATAGCCGCCGCGTTCCAGTATGGGCTTAAGCCGATTCTCTGCGTTGGTGAACGGTTAGACCAGAACAATGCCGGGATGACCGAGACTGTCATACGGCGTCAGGTAAGCGGCGCCCTGGCCGGCATAAGACCTGCCAAAGAGCTGGTGGTTGCTTACGAACCCGTCTGGGCAATAGGTACTGGTAAGGCAGCGACAGCATCGCAGGCTGCGGCAACGATCTCTCTAATCCGTGACATTGTTGCCGGGCTGTGGGGGAACCAGGTGTCATCCGACGTACGTATACTCTACGGCGGTAGTGTCACCGGCGGAAACATCGCCGAGTTCGTGAGGGAATCCACCATCGACGGTGCGCTTGTGGGGGGGGCCAGCCTCAAGGCGAGTGAGTTTGTCAGCATTGTGAGGCAGACGGCCGCCGTTAAGACCATGCCTTCAAGCCCTAGATGACGGAGTGCCTGATTGCCATCGTCGGCCCCACGGCAGTGGGCAAAAGCCGTACGGCTATTGAGATCGCGCTGGCCTTTGGCGGCGAGATCATCAATGCCGACAGCCGTCAGGTGTACCGTCACATGGATATCGGCACCAACAAACCGTCTCCCGAAGAACGACGCCGGGTTCCCCATCATCTCTTCGATGTCGTGTGTCCGGATGAGGATTTTAACCTGGCATTATACCGGGAGCTTGCTGTCAGCACCATTAGGTCGGTCCAGGAACGCCGGCGTGTGCCCTTGTTGGTTGGCGGTAGCGGCCTGTATGTGTGGACGATAGTTGAGAACTGGCAGATTCCGGAGGCGTCACCGGATGCCGCGTTTCGCAGGGACATGGAAGAAAAGGCCCGGCGGGAAGGCGGCGACAGCCTGCACCAGGCACTGAGACGAGTTGATCCGGTGGCGGCAGCCAAAATTGCCCCGACGAATATCCGGCGGCTGATCCGGGCGCTGGAAATCTATCAGGCGACAGGCAGGCCGCCTTCCGAGGTCCAGGGAAAGCTGGCACCACCGTTCCGGACAAAGGTCATCGGTCTGACGATGGAGCGTGAATTACTCTACGAGGCCATTAACGCTCGCGTGGACAAGATGATAGAATTGGGTTTCATTGATGAAGTCAAAGGATTGATTGACCTTGGCTACAATACGGACTTACCGTCGATGTCGGGCATCGGTTACCGGCAAATTGCGGCATACCTGCGGGGCGAAATGAGCCTGAGTAGCGCTGTGGAACGAATTAAAATGGAGACGCATCGTTTCGCGAGACATCAGTATGCTTGGTTCCGCCTTTCCGACCGGCGAATTACCTGGTTCAGGGTGAATGACTGTCCGCAAGGACCGCTCCGAGCTATACAGCATTTTCTAGCTGCTGGCGCTACAGGTGAATAAGGCGTGAAATTCAGCAAGTTTCAGGGGACGGGCAACGACTTCGTGATTGTAGACGGACGTGGCGTCAGACGGAACTGGTCACGGATGGCGCTAAAAGTGTGCGACCGCCACTTTGGAGTTGGGGCCGATGGCCTGATCGTGGTGCTGCCATCGCGGCGAGCCGACCTCAGGATGCGCATCTACAACGCCGATGGTTCCGAGGCAGAAACCTGCGGAAATGGGCTGCGGTGTTTTGCCAGATACGCTATTGAAAAAAGTCTGGTCACCGAACCGAAACTGACGATTGAAACGCTGGCCGGCGTTACGCCCGTCGAGGCTCAGGTGCGTCGTGGAAATATCGAGAGCGTCACAGTGGGTATGGGGACGCCACGATTCGAACCGGCGTCAATTCCGGTCAAAATTGAGCGCTCCAGTACCAGCTTGCCGGTGCTGGACTATCCACTTGATGTGTGCGGACAGAGATTGTTGCTGACGTTTGTTTCCATGGGTAATCCGCATGCTGTAGCTTTCATTAATGGGCCGGTAGCAGAGTTTCCGCTGATTGATGTTGGCCCCAGAATAGAGATGCACCCGATGTTTCCCGACCGGGTCAACTTTGAGGTAGCTCGGGTCCTTGACAGTCAGACTATCGAGATGCGGGTGTGGGAGCGTGGAACGGGGGAGACACTTGCCTGCGGCAGTGGCGCCTGCGCCGTGGCCGTGGCTGCTCGTTTGCATGGACTGACGCGGGATGGTGTTGACATAAGATTACCAGGTGGTGAGTTAGGTGTCTACTGGCCGGGAAGAGGCGAGGTGCGGTTGACCGGGCCAGCGGTCGAAGTATTCACCGGAGAGTTTGAGGGATGAAGTTCTCCCAGAGGATGGACAGACTACCGCCGTATCTCTTTGTGGGGATAAGCCGTAAGATTGCAGAAAAGCAGGCTAAGGGGGAAGACATCATCAGCTTTGGCATTGGCGATCCTGATTTGCCAACGCCACCGCACATTGTTGAGAGGTTGTGCGACGCGGCGCGCGATCCCGTAAATCACCGGTACCCCGAAAGCGACGGGCTCCCGGAACTGAGGCGGGCAATCACAGAATGGTATCGACGGCGGTTTGGAGTGTCGCTCGACCCGGACAGAGAGGTGGTGCCGCTGATTGGCTCCAAGGAAGGTATCGGGCACATTGCCTTCTGCCTCATCGACCCTGGAGATACAGCGTTGGTACCGGATCCCGGCTATCCGGTCTACTCCATCGGTACTATGCTTGCCGGCGGCCGGCCATTTTTCATGCCGCTAGGAGAAGACAATGGTTTTTTGCCCGATCTCGATGCGGTGCCGTCGAATATTGCGGGAAAAGCCAAAGTGATGTGGTTGAATTACCCGAACAATCCAACCGGCGCCGTAGCTCCGCAGGAGTTTTTCGAGAAAGCGGTTGATTTCGCCAGGAAGCATGGACTGGCGGTCTGCCATGACGCTCCTTACAGCGAAGTAGCCTATGACGGATACCAGCCGCCGAGTTTTATGCAGATCGCTGGCGCCAAAGAAATAGGAATTGAGTTCCATTCGCTTTCTAAGACCTACAATATGACTGGCTGGCGCATCGGTATGGCCGTGGGTAACCGTGATTTGATAAATGCGCTCTTCCGGATCAAGTCTAATCTGGACTCCGGCGTATTTCAGGCTGTCCAGTGTGCTGCTATCTCCGCGCTGCTCGGGCCGCAGGACCATATTGCAAAAAGGAATGCGCTTTTTCAGCAGCGCCGTGACAAACTCGTTGCCGTCCTTAACCGCATAGGTCTCAAGGCGCACTTGCCCAAAGCAGGCTTCTATGTCTGGGCCAAGATACCGAATGGATACACGTCCATGGAACTGGCCGATGAACTTCTCGACCGTCTGGCGGTAGTGGTAACGCCAGGCATCGGCTACGGTCAGTCGGGCGAGGGGTACGTACGCTTTTCGCTGACGATAGCCGATGACCGTCTTGATCAAGGCATTGCGCGCCTGGCCGGCTGGCAGCCGGCTAAGGACTGAAAAACGGCGCGAGGATGACCCACACGGGACGTTCGTACCCTACCGGACGCGAACCGGAGAGGGCCTTCCTTGTTGGAGTTGAAGCGCGCGATAACCCAGAAGGCTGGTCGGCAGAGACGTCGGTCGATGAACTGGGGCATCTGGCGGTAGCGGCTGGGGCCAGGGTAATCGGGCGCATAGTCCAGAAACTGCCCAGGGCGTCGCCAACTCACTATCTCGGTGAGGGCAAGCTGGCCCTGCTGATATCGCTCCGGGATGCCAGCCCTTACACAGTTGCCATTTTCGATGATGAGTTAACGCCACGGCAGCAGCGAAACATTGAGGAAGTCCTCGGGGTGAAGGTTATCGACCGCACCGCGCTGATTCTGGACATATTTGCCAGAAGGGCCCGGACGCGAGAAGGCCAGCTTCAGGTAGAACTTGCTCAATATCGGTATTTGCTACCGCGACTTGCCGGTCAGTGGAGCCACTTGGAACGGCTTGGTGGCGGCATCGGGACCCGTGGCCCCGGCGAATCGCAGTTGGAAACTGACCGGCGTCTCATTAAGGAGCGTATAAGACGGCTTGAGCAGAGGCTTGAAGATGTCAGGCGGCACCGCGCTCTCTATCAATGGCGACGGCAAAAGACAGCCATTCCAGTGGTCGCTCTGGTCGGTTATACCAACGCTGGCAAGAGCACAGTCCTCAACAGCCTTACCGGAGCTGGTGTGCCAGTAACGCATACTTTGTTCTCAACACTTGATCCGGTGACGCGGCGTTTACGGTTGCCTGACGGCCGGCATTTCCTGCTATCAGATACCGTCGGCTTTATTCATAAACTTCCGCCGACAGTAGTTGCGGCTTTCAGGGCAACACTGGAAGAATTACAAAACGCGGCATTGCTTCTTCATGTGGTTGACATCACGCATCCTGAGGCCAGCAGGCATTGCCACGCGGTTGAGAAAATACTCAATGAACTGGGGCTGGCAAACAGACCGCGGCTTACCGTGCTTAACAAGATGGATCTCGTTGTCGACAGCCAGGACGACTTAATCAATCTCGACCTGCGCTCCAGACT
>DAOUCU010000004.1:0-4616 GCA_034431935.1 Dehalococcoidia bacterium
CACTAGGCAGCCTGTCAATTTTGCTACTGGCAGGTTGTATACTTGGTATTTTCTTCCAGCCGCAGGTCAGGCACCTTGATTGAAAATGACCACCACTGATTAAGGCAGTACTGACCAGCAAAACTCCAGGCCAGCCTTCGATAGCGGCATAGGATTAACAACCGGCAGACTGTTACTCAACCTTACGGTCTTAATTGTATCGTGACGGAGCTCCTACCCACCAACCTTCTTCTCAGCATAAGCACCCGCCCAGGGCAGCTTGTACATTTCCCCCTTGAAGGCTTTTAGCATGAGCATTATCCACAGAACGAAACTCAATATGTTAAGAATCCAGCCCAGTATTGCGCCAATAATAGGGATAAAGCCAAGAACAAAGCCTAATACGGTGAGTGCGCCAAAAACGATAATAGACTGTAACGCGTGGAAACGCACGAACTTGCTGTTTTTCTCCAGGAAAAAGAATACCAACCCGGTTATCCAGCCCAGCACATAACACAGCAGGCCAGCAACATTGGCATTGAGACCGGTCGACGACTTTTCCGTGACTGCCTCCTCCTTAATCCAAAACCTCATTGGCCGTCGGGCTACATAGTAAGACCAACACTGCTGTTACGTCAACAATCAATCACGTCTGCTGTTGCCGGACGATTGACTTCGTCCAACCCGCTCATCTATTATGGTCATGTTCACAATTGACTTCCGGAGGAGCACCAATGGGCGAAAAGGTTATGGTGGACTTCCCCGCCTTCATCACCCGCGACAGCGAGACCATGTGGCTCCTCGTCCACGATGACAGCCACGTCCTTCTCAGCAACAGCGTCATTGCTGAACTCTACCGGCAGATGATTGCCGCCCTTGGCTATAAGAAGGCGATGAACATGATGTACGAGTCGGCGCGCAAAGGCGCCCACGTCGTCCAGAAAGATATCATGAAAGCCTACAGCCTCAGCGTCAGGAGCGATGGTGAGCTCAGGCGGCGTATCGCCAGCATCCCCTTCTACATCCAGACCTACGGCCACGGCCGCGGACGGACTGTCCAGCGCGGTGATGAGTTCGTCTTCCGCGTTAAGCATTCGTCCCTGGCCGAGTACCTCAAAGATAGCCATCCCGAGGGGCCGGTCTGCTCGTTTCTGGCCGGCTTCTTCGCCGGCATGGCCGAAGTCTTCGCCGGCATGAGAAAGCCGACACGCTATACCTGTGTCGAACGAAAGTGCATCGCTGTCGGCGACCCGTATTGCGAATTCAAGCTCTCTCCGCAAAAGAAGACCTGAAATGCCAGACAGCGATTGAGGTGGGTAAACCAATGCCGTACGTAAGAGACAGGGACTTTGCCCGTATCCAGGAACTGGTCCGGACTATTCAGCAGTTGGCTGAAAAAGAGGCGCACAGTTCGATACCTGATATCGCGGGCCGCGCGCTCAAGATTATGGACAAGTACATCGTGGAACGAGAGGAGGACGAGAGGGAGTAATTTCCACCGGTGAGCAGTTAAGGGCGCAACCCGGCAATTGCGCCCTTCTTATTACCCACCCCCGAATGTGCTTCGACTCGCTCCGCAACGATATCTAATTAGCCAGCGGCGCCATGGCCAAGCAGGTGTAAACAGCCCCCTTCGGCATCAGCTGGCTCCGCATCAGACTGACGCCGCCAACGGTAAAACGCGATACCGATTCCAGCCTGGTGCACGCTACCATCTCTCCGAGCATCTGCCTCTGATGAGGCGTGGCATCGTCGCGCACCCGCGCCAGCGTCAGGTGCGCTTTAAACTCGCGCCCCTCCCGGGGAAAGTCCAGGATGTCAAACGCCACATCCACGTTCTCCTGAAGTGTCCTGAGCGCTGCGATGTCACCACCCACACCAACCCACAACACTCGCGGCTGGCGCGGGTTGGGAAAGACGCCGACCTGGTCAAGCTGAAGCGTGAACGGTCGAATGTCCTTAACCGACTCCTGAATAGCTTTTACCATCTCCGGCACCCGCTCATGCGGCACCTCGCCAAGAAACTTAAGGGTCAGGTGAATCCCTGACGGCTCCACCCAGCGCAGAAAGTCCATCCGCGCCGACTTAAACTTCGCCTGAATACCGGCCAGTTCCGCCTTGACCGGGTCCGGAAGCTCAATGGCCACGAAACAACGAATCAATTCAGTCATGTTGAAGCCCCAACAACCTCGTCGCATTAATCCCCAGTACTGCCCTCTTCTCCACCTCGCCCAACCCCGCTTTGTCCACATCGACCATCACCCGACCAGCCGATAGCAAAGGATAGTCACTCCCGAAAAGGACTTTATCCAGTCCGGCCAAGTTGATAATGTGACGGAAAATCTCCGGCTGGTAGAGATAAGGCGTCGCCGCCGAATCGAAATAGACGTTCGCCAGCGCTTTCCTGACTTCGGGCATAAGCGCATAGAATGGCAGCCCGCCACCCCAGTGAGCACAGACGACCTTCAACTCCGGGAACATGCTGATAAAGGCATAGAGCTTCTCCGGCATCACCAAACCTTTACCCGGGTAAACATGCCCGACCGGTTCCGAAGCATGGGTAAGAAACACCAGATTGTGACGCACCAGCACTTCCACCAGCGCATCCATTACCTCCCGGCTGGCCAGGTCAAAACCCTGGACGTCTGGCCTCATCTCGCCAATGCCTTTTGCACCCGCTTTCGCACATCGTTCCGCTTCCCTGACTGCTGACTCACCCGCCCCGGGACGAACGGCGACGAAAGGCACCAGCCGCTTCGGATATCTCGCCGCTGACTCAAGAATGTAATCATTCGTCTCACGGCAGATATCCCGGTCCACCCAGCCGATATTCAGCACTACAGAGACTTGAACCCCGGCATCGTCCATGGCGGCAATAAGCTCCTCCGCTGTAGCCATCCTCGCCTTCGGGTCAGCGTACATGGCGGCAAAACAGGGGTCGCGCCTGGCATATTCCTCCCGCCTCTGCCTGACCTTCGGCGGGAATACGTGGGTATGGAAATCAACAATCAATGCCGGTGCCGCTCCTCGGCCTTCTTCAACCAGTCCGGTACCTTCGCGCTTTTCGGCAGGTCATGACCGGGGATGAAAGGCTTGATATCAACCACCGGCGTGCCGTTGATGGCGTCGAGGCCGCTTACCTTCAGCACGTTTTTCTTCCGTTCCATCAATCTGACCGTAGTCAGTCCCAGCGGGTTAGGGCGGACCGGGCTCCGCGCCGAAAAGACGCCGACCAGGGGCAATTCCCTGTCCCCATGGGGATGCACTCTCAGCACCTCCCTGCCCCCGGGTTCTAGGGCATCCATCCAGAAGATAACGACGATGTGGGAAAAGCCTTCGATGCCGTCGAGCGCTTTCTCCAGCGCCGGATTGATGACAATTCTGGACTCTATCCGCCGCCAGTCACGGTGCCCCGCTGTCCTGATGCGGTTGCGGACAAAGCCTACGGGGTGAAGTTTTATCACCGGAGCCCGCCGCTAGGGATTGACGGTAAGGACTTCCCGGACCTCATCCGGGAAGTTGGCGATGAGGCGCAACTCATCATTTGTGAGTGGCCGCTGGGTATGGGCATTGGCATAGCGGACCAGCTCCAGGATGCGGTTGGCGGTAGTATCGTCGGGGAAGGTAATGCCAAGCCGGTCGTAGACGTACTTGAACCCGGCCAGCCCACCGTACTCTCCGGTAGTAATGACGCGCCCCCGGGTCGGCTGGTCCTCGTCCTCCTCATCGAGGCCGAGAAGCTCGAAATCATAAAGCTCGTAATTGCGGCGGTCCTTGAGTGCGCCATCGGCATGGATGCCGGCTTCATGGGCAAAGGCATTGGCCCCGACGCCTACTTGGTTGATGGGTATCGGCACCCCGAATGCATAGGAAACATACCTTGCCAGCCGGGCAGCAATCTTAAGATTAATACGGTCGCCAATCTCATATTTTTCCAGCCCGGCGGCGAACCTAAAAGCCAGGATACAGGAAAGCAGGTCGGCCTGCCCGGCGCGTTCACCCAGCCCGTTTATCGAGGTGTTAATATAGGCGTCAACACCACCATCCATGGCGCCGATTGCCCCGGCCACCGAATTGGCCACGGCCATACCGAGGTCGTTATGACAGTGCTGTTCCACAGGCAGTTTCACCTTCTCTGCCAGCGTCCTACAGCGGCTGTAGATGGTCTTCGGCGAATCGTAGCCGAGCGTGTCGCAATAGCGGATACGGTCGGCACCGGCTTCTCTGGCTGCCATAGCAAACTCGACAAGATAGCCAATATCGGTACGGGAGGCATCCTCGGCATTAACGCCGATGGTGGCTACCTTGTTCTTCCGGGCATACTTTACCGCTTCGGTCATCTCGCGGATAATGGCGGCCCTGTCCAGCTTGCCGCGAAACTTGTGCCGTATCATCTGGTCAGAGGTGGATATGGACAGGTTCATATCCTTAACACCGGTCTCAAGACAGGCATCCACATCAGAAACAATCGCCCGGCACCAGCCCTCAAGCACCAGCGTACCCATCGCCCCCCTTTCCTTAAGACGCAGGTTCGCCCGAATGTAGTTGCCCTCATGTTTGGTGAAGGGAAAGGCGAACTCGGACTGGTGAACGCCCATCCGGCCGAGGTACAGGTTGACCATGGTCTTCTGGAGTTT
>DAOUCU010000005.1:0-8596 GCA_034431935.1 Dehalococcoidia bacterium
CCCTACCCCAGCAGGATATTGTCAATCAGCCGGGGCTTGCCCAGCCTGAAGGCCAGCGAGACCACCACCGGCCGGTCGATGACCTCGACTTCTTCCAGCGTCCGGGCATCGGCGATGCTGACATAGTCCACTTTGCCCAGCGGCTCGGCGGACAGCAGGGCCAGCATCCGCTGTTTTATCCTGCCGGCATCGCGCTCGCCGCCATCGTAAAGCTCCCTGGCCAGCATCAGCGACCGGTAGAGCACCGGCGCCGCCTTCCGCTCTTCAGTAGTTAAATAGACATTGCGGCTGCTCATGGCCAGACCGTCCGGCTCACGCACCGTGGGGCAGATGACCACCTCAAGGTCCATGTTGAGGTCTTCCACCATCTTCTTTATCACCACGCACTGCTGGGCGTCCTTCTGGCCGAAGTATGCCCTGGTCGGCCGGACGATGTTGAACAGCTTGGTGACCACCGTCGCCACGCCTTTGAAATGGCCGGGGCGGGAAGCCCCCTCAAGCCGCTGTGTCACCCTGCCCAAATCAACCCAGGTATCATAACCGGCCGGGTACATGTCCTCCGGCTCGGGCATGAAAACAATATCGGCACCGGCCGCCACCAGCATCTCCAGATCACGCCGGGTGTCCCGCGGGTAGCTCCGGTAGTCCTCATGCGGCAAAAACTGGGTGGGGTTGACAAAGATGCTGACGACGGCGGTCGGGTTTTCCGCTTTGGCACGCCTGACCAGCGAAAGATGGCCTTCGTGAAGGTAGCCCATGGTGGGCACGAAGCCGACGGCGCCATCTAGGGCGCGGCGCACCAGCTTCATTTCGGCAATGCTGCTAACGACCCGCATCGCCGGGTTAAAGCCCCTCCAGGAGTTTCGCGTCCATGGAATAGCTCTGTTTGGCCGTGGGGAAAGTCCCGGCCCTGACCTCGGCGGCGTAATCAGCCACCGCCTTCTTAATCACCCCGGCCAGATCGGCATACTTTTTGGCGTGCTTCGGGGCCAGCTCGTAGAAACCGAGGACATCGCTGACCACCTGCACCTGCCCGTCGCAGTCAAGCCCGGCGCCGATGCCGATGGTCGGGATGGCGATGCGCCGGCTGATGAGTGCGGCCAGCTCCGATGGCACGCATTCAAGCACTACGGCAAAGGCCCCGGCCTGTTCCAGGCAGACGGCGTCGTTCAACAGCCGGGCCGCGGCCTCCGGCGTCTTGCCCTGTATTTTGTAGCCGCCCATCTGATTGACCGACTGCGGCGTCAGCCCGATGTGCCCGCACACCGGTATGCCGCAGTTGACGATCCGCCGTACCGTCTCCGCCACCGTCTCGCCGCCTTCGAGCTTGACCGACTGGCACCCGCCCTGCTGGATAAAGCGGGCGGCGTTCCTCAGGGCATCCTCGACGCTCACGGTATAGGTCATGAACGGCATATCGCCGACCACCAGGCACTTCTTCGTCGCCCGGGTCACGGCGCGGGTGTGGTGGATCATCTCGTCCATGGTCACCGGGATGGTCGATTCGTAGCCGAGCACCACCATCCCTAAACTATCGCCGACCAGTATCATGTGCATGCCGGCCTCTTCCACCAGCCTGGCGGTGGCATAGTCGTAGGCGGTAATCATGAGGACCTTTTCTTTCCGGGCCTTCATCTCCCGGATGTCGGCGATGGTATAGCGCATGGCGGCCTCCTTTTCAGGCGCGGACGGCACTGAGATAAGGCGCCTCTTCCCTGACTCCCTTGACGCCGGTGATGCGGTTTTCGGCATCGACATAGACCAGGCGCGGCGTCAGAGTTATTGCCTCGGCATCGGAAACATCGGTGTAGGTCAGAATAATTACGGTGTCACCTTTGGCGGCCAGTCTGGCCGCGGCACCGTTAAGACCGACCGTCCCCGAACCGCGGGGCGCCTCGATGGCATAGGTGCTGAAGCGTGCCCCGTTGTTGATGTTGAGCACCTCCACCTTTTCGAACGGCAGGATATCGGCGGCATCCAGCAGCAGTCGGTCGATGGCGATACTGCCCTCATAGTCAATGTTGGTGTGGGTGACGCGCGCCCGGTGGATTTTAGCCCTGAGCATGGTCCTCATTTTCTAGTCCCTCTCACGCTTTGTTCTGAAAAGGGCCTGCAGTGCCTCAGCCGCGGCCGGGTGGCACTTGCCTTTAGCTACAGCGATGGGTATGGTCTGCATCCCGAGTTCCCGGTAGGTGGAAAGAAGGCGCGGCGCCGACCTGCCCAGCGCCTTCAGGTGCTTTTCCACGGTGCCGACATCACCTCTGGCGATGGGGCCGGTAAGGGCGTCCGGCAGACCGACATTGGCCAGATTGTTCAGGGTCCCCCGGAGCAGCGGCATCAGCGCCTCAATGGCTCTGGCCGGCGGCACGCCGAAGTTCTGCCACAGGTCGGTGGCCAGCTTGGTTAAAGTCACCAGATAGTTACAGGAAATAACCGCCGCGGCGTGGTACAGCACCTTATCGCCGGCTTTGAGCACCACCCAGCTCCCATGGAGGTCGTTGGCCATCTGCTTGAGAACCCCCAGTAGCGGCTCGTCTGCTTCGATGCCGAAGGTCGAGCCGGGCAGGTTCTCGACCGCCTGAGCGGCGCTGGCGAATGTCTGCAGAGGATGAAAGCCTCCCGGCACGGCACCGAACAGGGTGACCGGCTTCAGCACATCCAGTGAGTCGGCGCCACTGCAGTGGCAAACATACTGGCCTTTGCGCCACCTGAGCTGTCCCGCCACCTGGCCGATGGCCGCGTCCGGGGTGGTGATAAAGACAAGGTCGGCCGTGTCGGCAACATCCTGAAGATTGGGGTAGGCCTTACAGCCGTTGACTCCGGCGGCGAGCTTCTCCGCCGATGCGTAAGTGCGGCTGGCCGCGGCCGTCACCTGATAGCCGCGCTGTGACAGCCGGACAGCCATGGCCGTCCCTACCGTCCCCGCCCCGATAAACCCGACTTTCACTCCTTGGCACCCCTCTCCCCTGCAGGGGTTTTGTTAAGAGGAGCGTACCCCTCTTTTACTCTCCACCGACAGCCTGAAGGCTCCACCCTTCAGAAAAACAGAACGCCTTCCCGGCGAACCGAGAAGGCGTCAAAAACCTGCGTATTCAGTACGTCTCGGTCGTTGCCGATCCAAGCGACTATGCCATGGCTCAACTTATAAAGCGTCCCGGCTTCCCCCGGAACTGCCAGCTCACCGCCCTATCGGGTCGATGGCCACGGTGACATAATAGCCCAGTGCTTGCCAAAAGTCAACCACCTGTACCCATCATTTCTGCATCCCTCCGCCGGTTACTGCGGGCACGGTGAAGCGTCGGTCGCGGCCGCCAGCCAGGCCGTCGTATTGCGCGCTTCAGCCCTACTTGGTAAAATGTCGTGTGGGCGTCAGCTTTCGGCATGCGGCATGCCCCTGTAGCTCAGTAGGATAGAGCAGCGGTTTCCTAAACCGCGTGTCGGGCGTTCGAATCGCCCCAGGGGTACCATATTGCCGGGGGCGCAGGAGTGTAGCTCAGCCTGGTAGAGCAGCGGTCTCCAAAACCGCCGGTCGCGGGTTCAAATCCTGCCACTCCTGCCAGTAACTCCGGGAGACGTGCCGAGGTGGTGGAATCTGGTAGACACGCCATCTTGAGGGGGTGGTGGGCCAAAAGCCCGTAGGAGTTCAAATCTCCTCCTCGGCACCACCCTTTACTCGGTCGCGGCGGCGTAGCCAAGTGGTTAAGGCGGGGGTCTGCAAAACCCCTATGCAGCGGTCCGAATCCGCTCGCCGCCTCCATTCCTGTCCCGCAGGCCGAGGTGGCGGAACGGCAGACGCGGCGGACTTAAAATCCGCTTCCGGCGACGGAGTGTGGGTTCAAATCCCTCCCTCGGCACCACAGAACCATAACGCCGCGGGATACGATTTCCCTGCCTGTGGCCCATGGCGAAGGTGACGCTGGCTCCGATTTCTGGTAAGGTTCTACATCACCAAGAAATACCGCACAATCATCTGCATCGGATGGGTATCACCGGGGACACAAAGCCCCATACATATAAAGACATACCGCTCTGGCCTATCGTAAGGGCCGCGCTCTATATTCCCGGCCTCTATTTCGCGCTGGCGCTGTCCATAATCGTGATGGCGGCCATCGGCGGCGGCCTCTTACTCGGCATATGGCTGCTTGCCGAATGGCTGTCACAGCCCGTTCCGACGGCGGTTCTGCTGGTCATCGGCCTGGGACTGCTGGCCGGCATCATCCTGGCGCTGGCCGGCATCGTCAGGGCCCTGCGGACAGGGCCACCCTTCATCCCGGCCATCCGGCTCGACCTCGACCTTGAGCCGCGGCTGGCATCTTTCGTCAGGGAGCTGTGCCGGATTATGAATACCCGGATGCCGGACTCGATAGTGCTTCATGCCGACGCCAACTTCCTCATCCAGAAGGGGCCGCTCCGCGTCTTCAACGGCGAAGCCGGGGGCCGGGTGCTGGCCATCGGGCTTCCGGTCATCAGCTTCATCTCGGTCAACGAGCTGAGGGCCGTGCTGGCCCACGAATTCGCCCACTTCACAGGCAGGGATGCTTTCTTCAGTTCGGCGGTGCTCCCGGTGTATATGAAGCTGGCGGCGGCCGTCGAGACCATGGACACAACGCTGGGCGTAAGTCACGGAAAGCCGGTAACCGGCAGGAGAAACACCGGGTGCCTGGCGATACCCCTGATTCTGCCCTGGCTGGCGCTCGGCATCCACTGGTGGTCGTTCCACCGCTCCAACGTTAAAGTCTCCCGGTTAAGGGAAAGCCGGGCCGACGCCGTGGCAGCGCTGACCTGCGGGTCGGAAAGCCTCTCCGCCGCGCTGAAGAGGGTCGGCGGCCTGAGGCGCGCTTTCCAGGCCATTTTCAGCCAGGACTTTGTGAGCGAACTGCGTACTGGAGAGACGGTTAAGAACTACTGTTTGAGATTGCGGAACGCCATACCCGACCTGGACGCTCTGGTAGCGGCCCAGGAGGCACTGGGCATGCGCGGCGGCGAGGATACGGCCGATACCCACCCACCGCTTCGCGAACGGCTCCAGAACATACCCGTGTCCGAAGAGAAGTTCTCCGACCACCAGCCGGCGGCCGGACTGCTGCTCAGGCTCCAGGAATATGAAGAGCAGGCGACGCAGTTCCTGGCCGCTTCGCTGACCGGCACCGCCAGAGAGACCGCGTAGTCTGATTCCGGGCAGAATCTTGGTCGAAGCGAACGCCCGGACATGGCCGGCATCAGTGCACAAACCGGGTGATGGCGAAGACCCCGGCCAGGTAGACGGCGACGCCGATAGCCAGCGATGGGGCGAGGCCGAGGCGCGGCAGGAGAAATATCTGGCTGGCAACGTAGAGCAGCCAGACAGGCAGGACAACAATCATGCCGCGGAAGTAGGATACGGCCGGTTCGGCGCCGGCGGCGGAGTAGACACTGATTAGGGTTACGAGCGATACGGTGGGCAGCATGCTGATAAGGGCGGCGATAAGGCCCTGTCCGCGGCTCCCGAAATAGGTGACGGCAGTGACCACAGCGCCGCCGAGAAAGAAGTACAGGATAAGCAGACGGTTGTCCACGGGGACAAGTATAGCACGATGGCGTAAGGTCCCGTCCCATCCCCGGAACGGCTCATCGCCTCTGGTATAATCACGGAGTTGAAATGGGCCGCATCAAGATTATTTCGCTGGACCTCGAGGGAACGCTGGTGACACCCGACTTCAGCCGTTATGTCTGGCACGAAGGCGTGCCGGCACTCTATGCCCGCAGGCACCAGATGAGTTTTGAACAGGCGAAGGCCGAAGTGGAAAGGCAGTACGACGAGGTGGGTGACGGCCGGTGCGAGTGGTACGACATCAGGTACTGGTTTCGGCGTTTCGGGCTGGACGACCACGCCTCCCTGCTGGCAAGCTACGGCAACCGGGTGGTCTACTACCCGGAAGTGCCGAAAATACTGAAGATGCTTGCCGGAGAGTATCCGCTGGTTGTTTCTACGGGGTCATCCCGAGAGTTCATACCCTACCTGCTGGCCGGGAGCGGTGTCTCCTTCGCCCGCGTCTTCTCATCAATCTCCGACTACGGCCAGCTCAAGACTCCGGACTTCTACCTGAAGGTGTGCCGGGAGATGAGCGTCTCCCCGGCAGAAGTTGCTCACGTCGGTGATAACCGGCGTTACGATTTCCTCTCGGCCGGCGAGGCCGGTCTCAGGGCTTATCACCTCGACCGCAACGGAGGGACAGGGGATGGGGGTTCGGTGTCCGGCCTCGACGACTTTGCAGACCTTCTCAAACGCACCTGCTAGTCGGGCCGTCTATCTTCCGTATCTCAGCTTGGCATAGAGCAGAAGGATACCCAGGACCAGGGTTGTAGCATTCCAGAACATGACAGAGGGAAGCTGAAACAGAACGCCGTAGCCGAGCCAGAAGCTGATGCCGATGACAAAAAGGATGGTGAAGATCAGGCTTATTTCACGGGCACTTTTCAAACGGTAGACGCGGACTACCTGGGGGATGAAACCGGCGGTGGTCAGCGCACCGCCGATGAGCCCGACCAGTTCGGCGATATCAATGGCAAAGATGGGCAATGGTTCTTCCTCCCTGATATGAAGTGGTATTGTATGACGATACGCTGTATGGGGCAAGAGCGGGCGAAGGCATTGTGTGAGCCGGTTCAATGAGGTTACGGTATAATTGAGGATTACAATATGGTCTCAAAGAAAGCTCCCTGACCTGCTGGCGCGGCAACAATAAAAACGCCTATAATAATCAAAACTAAAGGCAGGTCCGTTTGGGCGGTTACATACTGCGTCGTCTTCTCTGGGCCATCCCGACCCTCTGGGGAGCGGTGACGTTAATCTTCTTCCTGATGAGAGTTCTCCCGGGCGATGTGGCTATGGTAATGCTCGGGAGCGAGGGCGCCGCCATAAACCCCGAGCAACTGAACGCTCTCCGCGAACAGCTCGGCCTGAACCGCCCGCTCTGGGAACAATACCTGGTGTGGCTGCTTGATTTTTCTCATCTCGATTTGGGCAAATCACTCTGGACGGGCAACCCGGTGTGGTCAGAAATTGCCATCCGTTTACCCTACACTCTTACCCTCATCCTGATGTCAATAATAATCAGCACGCTGATTGCCATCCCTACCGGCATTTTCTCAGCCCTGAAGCAGGACAGCTGGTTGGACTACGGTTTAAGAAGCTTTGCCATCGCCGGACTCTCAATCCCCAATTTCTGGTTAGGGTTGCTTCTCCTGTTATTAACTGTCTCGGTGTTCCAATGGTCGCCGCCAATTGAATACGCGACGGTACTTGCGGCGCCGCTGACAGCCATGCAGCAATTGTTCCTGCCGGCAATCGCACTCGGCTGGCGGCAAGCAGCGGTATCGGCCAGAATGATGCGTTCTTCCATGCTCGAGGTTATGCGTGAAGACTACGTCCGCACCGCCCGTTCCAAGGGGCTGCGTGAGCGTACCGTCATTATCGTACACGCCCTGAGAAACGCCATCCTTCCGGTAATCACCATTTTCGGAACGGAAGTCCTCCTGCTTATCAGCGGGGCAGTGATAATTGAGACCATCTTTAACATCCCGGGCATCGGCCGCCTGCTGGTCGACGGCATCAACCACCGCGATGTCAACATGGTGCAGGGATTGGTAGCTTTCATCACCATCATTGTCCTGGTGATTAACCTGCTGGTTGACCTCGTTTACGGATGGGTTGATCCCAGGATAAGGTACGAATAGGGGGAAGTAATTTGGCCACCGCCGCGGCGACAGTACGTACCAGGAAACGGGTCGGGGAAAGCTCATGGAGCATTATTGCCAGGTTCTTCCGTGACAAGCCGCTCGGTGCCATCGGCGCCGCTGTCTTCTTAGTCATGATTATCGTAGCCATAATCGGCCCCTGGATTACACCCTACGACCCGCTGTCGACCGACGTCATGAACCGGCTTCAGGGGCCTTCCTGGACGCACCTGATGGGGACCGATGAGGTCGGTCGGGATGTGCTCAGCCGTGTCATTTTAGGGGCACGGGTTTCAGCGCTTGTCGGCATTGGAGCAACTCTGGTGGGCACGACCGCCGGTGCCCTGATAGGCGTCATCAGCGGTTATGCCGGCGGTAAGGTGGACATGGCCATACAGCGTATCATGGATATCATTATGGCTTTCCCGGGACTGGTGCTGGCTATTGCCATTATGGCCGTCCTTGGCCCATCCATCACCAACGTCATACTGGCCATTTCGATACCCTCCATTCCGCGCGCCAACCGGGTGGTCCGCTCTATCGCTGTATCGGTCAAGGAATTCCCCTATGTGGAAGCGGCCAGAGCGGTGGGGTGTAAGCCATGGCGCATCATCTTCCGGCACGTCGTACCAAACACGCTGGCCGCTTACCTGATTGTAGCCACCTCAATGCTCGGTGCCGCCATCCTCATCGAGGCCAGTCTGAGCTTCCTCGGTTTGGGCATACCACCACCCCATCCCTCCTGGGGACGGTCGCTTTCCGAGGCAATGCGGTACATGTACAAAGCACCGTGGCTGAGCATTTTCCCGGGACTGGCCATAAGCATCATTGTTTTTGCCGTCAATATGTTCGGCGACGCTTTAAGGGATGTCTGGGACCC
>DAOUCU010000006.1:0-4273 GCA_034431935.1 Dehalococcoidia bacterium
GCGGGGAGAGCGACCTGCTCCACAGGCAGCTTATTGCCAGCCAGCTTAGCTGGGTATCAGGCGAACCACCGAAATCTCCGGTCAGAATCACCGCCAGGATACGCTACCGGTCGCCTGAAGCCCCGGCCTCGCTTAAGGTCAACGCCGATACCGCTGAGGTCCTCTTCGACGAACCGCAGCGGGTAATAACCCCCGGCCAGGCAGTGGTCTTCTATCAGGGGGAAGAGGTGCTGGGCGGCGGCACCATCGACTCCGTTCCCGAAGCTTGACCAGGCGTGCTAGGATAATACCAATCGTGTTGAAAGCAATCCCCAACAACGACTGCGAAAGGGCCTTCCACGCCCGCGGCTACACCATCATCGCCGGGGTTGACGAGGCTGGCCGCGGCGCTCTGGCCGGGCCGGTGGTGGCCAGCGCGGTCATCCTGCCGCCGAGCGCGTCCTTTCCCTGGCTGGCCGATGTCAGGGACAGCAAGCAACTAACTCCCAAAAAACGCGAGGAACTGGCACCACTTATACAGACTGGAGCCATAGCCTGGAGCGTCGGTATCGTACCATCGGAAGTCATTGATGTCATCGGCATCGCCGCCGCTACCTTCAACGCCATGCGGCAGGCGGTGAAACAGCTTTCTAGACGACCGGAATATGTCCTCGTCGACTATTTCACCATACCCCGCCTCGGCATACCGCAAAAGGGCGTGTTCCACGGTGACGATTCCTGCCTCTCTATTGCCTGCGCCTCAATCATCGCCAAGGTAACGCGCGACCGGATTATGCGAGAACTGGACGGTAACTATCCCGGCTACGGCTTCGCCCGGCACAAGGGTTACGGCACGGCCGGCCACCTCGAATGTCTCCTGAAAATGGGCCCCTGCCACATCCACCGCAAAACCTTCGCCCCGGTCCTGAGTCAAGAATTTGAATAGCATGAAACGGCAGGAGCTTGGCGACGCCGGCGAGAAACTGGCGCGGGACTTCCTTAAGAAAAAGGGCTACAAGGTCATCGAGACCAACTTCCGCTGCCGCCACGGCGAAATCGATATTATCACCAGGAAAGGCGGCACCGTCATCTTCGTTGAAGTCCGCACTAAAAGCGGTGGCGCCTTCGGAACCCCCGAGGAATCGGTAACACGCCAGAAGCGGGAGAGGCTTATCGCAACAGCCCTCACCTATCTGACCGCCCATTCCGGTCTCCCTGAAGACTGGCGCATCGATTTACTCGCTATCGAAACCGACCGTCACGGTAAAGCTCAGCGCATTGAACTTATCGAAAATGCTATCAACTGAGCCAGCTATTCCCGGTATTGCCAGACCTGCTAAAATAACCCCCACCAGATGAGCACGCCCGGCGGACCGGCCAGTGGAGGTGAACCATGCCGCTCTACGTGATGCTGACTAACCTGACTTACGAAGGACGGAAGACCGTCAAGGAAAAGCCGGAGAGAATCAAAGAGGTGAATAAAGAGGTGGAGGCGATGGGCGTTAAGATTCTCAACCAGTGGGCACTGCTCGGCCCCTACGACTTCATCAATATCCTGGACGCCCCGAACAATGAAGCTATCGCCAGGGTGGCTGTCGAGCTTGGCTCGCGGGGCACCCTGACCACCCAGACCATGCCCGCCATCAGCGTCGACATGCTGGTAGCAGCACTAAAGGCGAAGAAGTAACACCAGCTCTACGCGGAGACTGCTCCGTCTTGCTGGCGATGGCCAGCAATAATGTGCCTTAAGGGGTAACTATCTGGAATGACGCCACGTCAACCAGCCCCTTATCCGTCAGTTTCAGCTCCGGAATAACAGGAAGTGCCATAAAGGAAAGCAGGGCGAACGGCGACGGCGGCAAAGCCCCCAGCCCCGCGGCGGCTTTTTCCACCTGATTGAACTTCCTGACCACCTGCTTCAGCGGTTCCGGTGACAGCAGACCGGCAATCGGCAGGGGCAGGCTGGCCAGCACCTTGCCCTGGGAGCAGACCGCCAGACCACCTTCCATCCGCTGGATTTCCCTGACTGCGGCTAGAATATCATCATCCATCACACCGACGGCCACGATATTGTGTGAATCATGGGCAACCGACGAAGCTAGCGCGCCATGCTTCAGGCCAAAGCCTTTGACCAGTCCTACGCCAACATTTCCTGTCGACTTATGTCTTTCCACTACCACCAGCTTCAATATGTCCTTAAAAACATCAGGCTGAGCGATGCCTTTCTCAACGGTCACCTTGACCACACGTTTTTTTGTGACAATTTGACCGGGAACCACCTGGATGACCGGGAAGTACTCATTCATAGCATGGAGTTCCAGTGCTTCGGCGGTCAACCGCTTCATCTTCACCGTCCCCGTAAGCTCCACCGCCATGACCGCGGGCATGGGGACTACCAGCGCACCGCCATCGGCAACGAGCTGGCCGTAATGAAACACCTTCTTTATCTCAAACCGCTCGAGACTGCCCAGGGTAATCAGGTTGGCTACATACCCGGGAGCCACCGCTCCACGGTCATGAAGGCGGAAATACTCGGCAGTATTGATGGTGGCAAGCTGTATGGCCCGCACCGGGTCAAGTCCCAGCCTAATGGCCTTGCGCACCACGGCATCAATGTCGCCCTCATTCAGAAGGTCAGAGCAACTGCGGTCGTCGACCACGAACATACAGCGTTTATAGGTCTTATCGGTCACCAGCGGCAGAAGCTCCTGCAGATTCTTCTCGGAAGACCCCTCGCGGATCATGATGTACATCCCACGCCGCAGTTTTTCGCTGGCCTCGGCCAGTCTGGTGCACTCGTGGTCGGAGCGAATGCCGGCGCCGATGTAAGCGTTCAACTCCTTCCCGGAAATGCCCGGGGCGTGGCCGTCAATCACCCGGCTGGACATGGCCATTATTTTCGCCATGACCTCGTCAGACCCGCCGATAACGCCGGGGAAATTCATCATCTCCCCCAGCCCGATGACGCGGCGCATACGCTTGAGCCGGGCTATCTGAGCGGCGTTGATTTCCGCCCCCGAGGTCTCAAAATGCGTGGCCGGAATGCACGAAGGAAGCATGAAGAACATATCCAGCGGCAGTTCGTTGGCCCAGTGGTCGACGAACTTGATTCCGCCGATGCCGCAGACATTGGTTATTTCGTGGAGGTCGGTGATAACAGAAGACGTCCCCCTCGGCACCACCGCTTCGGCATAGCGAAGGGGATGGAGCATCGAGCTCTCAATATGGGTGTGACCGTTAATCAAGCCGGGGGCCAGGTAATCACCCTTCAAATCAATAACGGTGCAGCCCTTCTTGTAGTCGCCGACTCCGGCAATTCGGCCTCCGTGGATGGCGACGTTCCCATACTCTATATCCCCGTTGAAAACGTTAACTATGCGTGCGTTGGCAAGAAGCAAGTCGGGAATCCCATCTCCCCGCCCTACGGCAATCATTTCAGCAAGACCCATAAGCCACCTCCGCTTTTGGTGAGATACCGGCTACAAGATAACACAGGTCAGGACGGTTTGTAAGACCTGTCACGGTGGTGAGATTGACACTACCACACATCAGACCTTTATATTAAATTAATATTTGCGTGTTAAAGTGGCTTTGTTGACAATCTATCGAAGACAAAACCGGAACCCGCGGCTCATTCAACACTTGGAGGCACCCATGCTCATGCTGAACGGCCGGTTCCTAAGGCCAATCTCCGCTATCTTTTCAATTGCTACCCTGCTGGCATTGCAACTCCTATCAACAGGCCAGGCATTAGCGGCGGTGGCCATCGTCGTCAGCCCCACCAGCGGTCCTGTCGGCAGCAGCATCACCGTGACCGGCACTGTGGATGCCAATGGCAATGCATTTGAGATCCAATGGGACGGCATGGTCATCCAGACAGGCGCCGCCGCATCGGGGAGTAACAGTGTATCCAGCAGTATCACCGTACCGACCACTACCGGTGGCGTACATACCGTTACCCTGAAAGATACTGTTACCAATATGACGGCTTCGACCACCTTTACCGTCACCCCGGCCATCACCATCAATCCGACCAGCGGTACCGTCGGCACCGCCATCAACGTGTATGGCACCGGTTTCGACGCCAGTGAGACCGGCATCTCGGTCACATTCGCCGGCCGCTCCGTCGCCACTGCATCCTCAGACACCACCGGGAGCTGGTCAGCCACCTTCAATATCCCCGATAGCCCCTCCGGAGTGACCCACGCCGTCACCGCCACGCGCTCGTCAGGAACAACTGTTACCGCCAGCCAGAATATTACCGTCATCCCGAGCTTCACGCTTGCCCCGACCA
>DAOUCU010000007.1:0-39248 GCA_034431935.1 Dehalococcoidia bacterium
CAGGTATTCGCCAAAGAACTGTCTGGTGACCGCTTCGACATCAAAGGCTTCATCATGCCGGGACTGGATGGCAAGCGGCGATAGGCCGAACAGGTCCGGAGGAATGGTCTGCAGGTCCAGCATGGCAACACGCTCGGCGGCGGTACGGAGGCGCTCCTCGGCACCGATACTGATACGCCGGAAGAGGCGGCGCTTTTCCACCGTCTCATCGTACTTCACGTTGGTAAAGTGCCAGCGGTCCTGACCCCGGTTGGAAAAGATGAACAGGCCGTACTGATGCTCTTTGAGAAGCTGGTTGACTACGGGACGCTCCTGCCCCAGAAGCAATCTGTCCTGCGGCAGGCGGCTGTAAATCACGTGGAATCCGCCGTCCTGTCCGCCGGCGGCGAACAGCAGGGGGTCTTCGGCAAGCGCCTCGGCCGCGGACTTGTTCCAGTTGCGGCGTGACAGGGGCTGATTGACACGGTGGTAGTTCAGCTCGGTCCAGAACAGCTTTTTGAGCGGTTCGATACCGCGGAGGTCTTTGAGGAGCTCGAGAACGGCTTCTTGCCGCGGCCCAGGGTCCATATATCCACTCCCCAGGACGTTGTGTGTCTATTCTATCGCATTCTCCGGGCAACCATACACGCCGCTCCCGCCCGGAGTGTCCAGCCCCCTCTACTCCAGGTAGTCCTTCAGCTTCCTCGACCGGCTGGGGTGGCGGAGTTTTCTCAGAGCTTTGGCTTCTATCTGCCGGATGCGCTCGCGGGTAACACCGAACTCCTTACCGACCTCCTCGAGCGTCCGGGCGCGGCCGTCTTCCAGGCCGAACCTCAGCCGCAGGACTTTCCGCTCGCGGTCGCTAAGCTCACCGAGGACCTTATCAAGCTGTTCTTTAAGCAACTGCCTTGAGGCGGCATCGGCCGGCGCCAGGGTGCTCCGGTCTTCGATGAAATCGCCGAGATGGCTGTCCTCCTCCTCGCCGACCGGTGTTTCCAGTGATATCGGGCCCTGTGAGAGCTTCTTGATTTCGCGCACCTTGTCCGGCGCGATTTCCATGCCCTTGCCGACCTCGTCATAGGTCGGCTCGCGGCCGAACTCCTGAGCAAGCCGGCGGTTGACGCGGAGAAGGCGGTTGATGGTCTCCACCATGTGGACGGGGATACGGATGGTGCGGGCCTGGTCGGCGATAGCACGGGTGATGGCCTGCCGTATCCACCAGGTAGCGTACGTGCTGAACTTGTAACCGCGCCGGTATTCAAATTTCTCCACAGCGCGGATGAGGCCGATATTGCCCTCCTGGATAAGGTCGAGAAGCGGCATGCCATGGCCGATATACTTCTTGGCGACGCTGACCACGAGGCGCAGATTGGCCTCGGTCAGGTGCTTCTCTGCCCGGGCAGCGTCTTTTCTCACGTATTCATAGTAGATACGCATGTCACGCTGGAGCTGTTCAAGGTCCTTCTGAAAAGCCGGGCTCTCGATAAGGTCCTTCAGGCTATGCCAGGTAATACCCCGGCCGATGCTTTTGGCCGGCTTCGGCGCTTTCGCCTGGCTCTTGTCAATCTTCGGGGTCCTGGCCCCTTCTTGGGACTTTGCCGCGGTCTCCGCCACGGCCATGGCCTCCTGCTGTTTTTTCTTGAAGTAGCTCAGCAGGGCCGGCGGTAGAAGACGCAGGAGCACGGAAAGCTTGACTATGTCATTCTCTACCTCAGACACGGGCCTGTTAAGCTCGGCGGCCAGCCGCTTGACCAGATCCTCATTCAACTCGCCGCCAATTATCCGGTGGAGGGTCCTGGTGACCTCTTTACTGTCTTTAGACTTCGCTTTGGTGTCCTCCTCTTCCACACTGGCGGAAATGACGTCCACGAAATCCGTGGTCTCAGGCAGTTTCAGCTCCTTGACCAGCGCCTCCCCCAGCGGGGTCAACTTGACAATCTCCCTGAGTAAATAATTGGTGATATCAACGGCCGACGGCGGGCCGCTGACATTCGAGAGGCCCTCTCGCTCGATATACTCCAGATACCGCCCCTTCTCGATACGGCTGGCAAGGTTCTTTTCCTTCTGGGCCGTCAGCAGGCCAACCTTGCCAATCTCGTGAAGATACATGCGCACCGGGTCATCAACGCCTACCTGCGCCTGCTCCAGAGCAAGCTCGAGTTCAGCATCGGTAAGCAGTTTTTCCTCCGGTTCATGCATCCACTCTTCGCCCGGGAGGACCTCACCCCATATTTCGGGTATCTTATCAAGCTCTTCTTCCCCAACCTTGGCGCCGGGCACCCCGGAAATCTCCGGCAGCAACTCGGGGACTTCCTCGACGATTGGCATTTCCTCCTGTCCCACCTCCAGGTTCTCCGGCCCCTTGCCGGTCCCGGCCGCTCCGGCGGCTGGCGGTGTAACCGCGGTCTTCCTGAGTTCTGGAACGGGCTTCGCCGACGGCTTTTCAGACTCAAGCGTCCCGCCCACCGCTACCTTCTGCCCGGCGGCGGGTCTGGCTGCTGCCGGCTTCGCCTTCAATGGCTCAGGTTTACGCGATACCTTAGCCGCCTCAGCCGCTGGCGGTCGCGCCTTGGGCTTGACGGGCTTGGCCTCGGTGGGCCCGACCGCCTCGACCTTCCTGACGGCCCCGGCCTCAGCCTTCACCGCCGCAGGCTTCGGCTTTTTCTCCGGTCTCTTCCCGACGGCCGCTCCCGCCTGCTTCTTCGCTGTCACGGGCACCTGTGCTCCGCCCGCATCTTTTGACTTGCCAGCTCCGGCTTCGGGATCCCCCGTCCTGGCCACAGGCCCCTTAGTCCTGGTGGGCTTGGTTGGGCTCATGATATTTTTCTCCTTGCATAACGCTGCTGGCGCCTCAGTTCGTAAACGCCCTTAATCTGTGTTCCGGTCTCAGTGCCGTGCTCCTGGTGCTTTGCCAGCGCCGCTTTGTGGCCGCCGGCCTCAGCTTCCTGGGCCAGAAGCTCCTGCCTCTTTCTCTCCAGCCCTCTCAGCCACTTCTCCCTCAGGCGCAGAACACATGAGTCAAGACTATAACGTCTCTCGCTTTCCTTCTCTTCGAGCAACGCCGGGAGCGGCTTACCGGCCAGTTCGTCCAGATACTCCTTCAAATAAGCGTCCAGGTCTTCGCCGAGCTCTGAGGCATCTGCGGCATCCCTCCACCTGAGGAAAAGCTCTCGGCTTTCACTGGACTCGAAGTACTCCGGTACGAGCCCCTCGGTGAAAGGTTTGAGATCGGGATAGCGTACCAGTAATGCCAGACAGTACTCTTCGATGGGGTCGTGTGATGGCAGACTGCTACCGGAGACGGCGCCGCTACTGCGGAGCGGCTCGCGCCTGACCGCCGGAAGCCGCCGCAATGCTACCCAGAGGGCCTTCTCATCGGTCTGGAGGACCCTGGCCAGCTTCTGCATGTAATGGGCCTGGCGCACCGGTTCTTTAACATCATTGATAATCGCCAGAAGCCGGTCGGCCGCCGCTGACTTCTCGCCGGCCCTGCTTAAATCAGTCCGGGCTCCCACCGTCTCGATGGCGTAATCGAGAATCGGCGGCGCTCTGGTGACGAGCTCCTGCCACCTCCGCCTGTCCTCCATGATAACTTCATCCGGGTCCCGCCCGGACGGCAGTATCACCACTCGCACCTCGGCACCGAGAGCATTTTCGTACCTGACCATACCGGACCAGTTCGGCACCGGCGTCACCTCGTGAGCCATGCCGCTCCCGGCGGCGGCGACACGCAGGGTGGCCTCCTCGCCGGCGGCATCAGCATCGAGCGCCAGCGCCAGGTTACGCGTCAACCTCTTGAGAATCGCTATCTGACGGTCGGTAAGCGCTATACCCATCGAGGCCACGACATTGGTCTCGCCATACTGGTGGGCCACGACGACGTCCATGTAGCCTTCCACTATCACCGCCAGGTCCTTTTCCCGAATAGCCGACTTCGCCCGGTCAATGCCATAAAGGGTGGCGGACTTGTCAAAGACCGCCGTCTGGGGCGAGTTAATGTATTTCGGCAAAGAATCATCCAGCGCCCTCGCCCCGAGCCCGGTTACCCGTCCCTGGAAATCCCTGATGGGAAATATCAGCCGGTTGCGGAACCGGTCGTAGCTTCCGCCGGAGTCCCGGGCAACGAGCAGTCCCGCCGCGAGCAGCTCTTTTTCCTGATAACCTTTTTCCAGCAGGTACTGCTTCAATACCTCCCAGCCATCCGGGCTGTAGCCAATCGAGAAGTTCCTGACCGTCTCCGCAGTCAGGCCGCGCTTCTCCACGTAAGCCCTGGCCACCGCCGCACCGGGAGCGGTGAGAAGCAGGTGATGATAGTACTGTGCCGCAGACTCATTGAGCTGGAAGAGCCGTTCTTTCTCCCGTCCTTCAACTTCTTCCTTTACCCCCTTCGGCACCAGCGGCACGCCGGCTTTCTCCGCCAGAATGCGGAGCGCTTCGGCAAAGTCCACATTCTCCTTCTTCATAACGAAGGAAAAGATATCGCCGCCGGTACTGCAGGCGCCGAAACAATGCCAGCTCTGCCTTTCCGGAAAGACGTAGAACGAAGGCTGCTTCTCCGCATGAAACGGACAGATCGCCCTGAAGTTGCGGCCCGCCTTCTGGAGATTGATGTAAGACGAGACCACCTGGACGATGTCCAGCTTCTCTTTTACTTCGTCAATAACAGTCACGGCCTCGCAGTTTCCCGATTACAAACTACTGATTCCAGCTTATCCCGACTTTTCTACTTAGACGACCGGCCGATCCGACGGGCCATACTCAGAGCGTACTGGTCGGTCATGCCGGCCACGTAGTCAACAACTTTTCTTTCGACGCTGTCGCCGGTCCGCAACAATTCGGCCGGAAGCTCGGTCTCATGCCCGCAGAAATAATCATACAGCAGACGCACGACGCGCCTTGCCTGTCTCACCTCTCTGTTCCTCGTTGCCGCGCGGTAGACGCGCTCGAAGAGAAAGTCCCGCAGTATGTTGGTAACTTCCAGCACCCGGGCGCTCATCCTTATGGCCGGAGTGCCGATGGGGCCGGGAGCGGTCACTCCCCAGGAACTGACCACGATATCCGAAACCATGGTATTAATACGTGCCGAGTTGTTCTTTCCCAGCACCTCAACTACCGCCGCGGGTAAGTCAGCCTCCGTAATCATCCCCGCCCGTATAGCATCGGCGGTGTCATGGTTGACGTAGGCCACCGTATCCGCCAGTTTACACACCTCCCCCTCAATTGTGCCCACCTCTCCCCAGCCCTCACCCAGGATACTTGTCTGTCCCTTTGAGTGATTGACGATGCCGTCCCGCACCTCCCAGGTCAGATTCAGACCGCGTCCTTCATTCTCGAGAACATCGACCACTCTCAGGCTCTGCTCATGGTGTTTGAACCCGCCGGGGTAAAGCCGGTCGAGCACCTCCTCGCCGATATGGCCGAACGGAGTGTGCCCGAGGTCGTGCCCCAGAGCGATGGCTTCGGTAAGGTCTTCGTTCAGATTCAGCGCGCGCGATATCGTTCTTGCTATCTGCGCTACCTCCAGAACGTGAGTCAGGCGAGTGACATAGTGGTCGCCTGCCGGTGCGATGAACACCTGAGTCTTGTGTTTGAGACGACGGAAGGCCTTACAATGAACGATGCGGTCGCGGTCGCGCTGAAAATCGGTACGGACCGGACTCGGTGTCTCCGGCCTCATCCGTCCCCGGCTCTGCGCGCTCCTCGCTGCATGCGGCGAAAGCTCAGCCTCCTTCGCCTCAAGCCTCTGTCTGATACCAAGACTGTCAACCATAAGCGGGGAAACCCATCCGCAGTCGCTTTTAGCCGGCAAGGTATGGAGGACGACAGTATCGGAGCGGCGGTCAGCCGCCGGCCCGCTGAGAATTGTTCGCCATACGGGCTTCGATTTCGGCTACCAGGTCGCGGGTCTGATCAATCATGTCCGGGCTGACGGACACCGAAGTGATGCCCCACTCGACAAGTTTTTCAGTTAGCTCGGGGTAGACCGAAGGGGCCTGGCCGCAGATGGAGCAGGTCTTGCCGCGCGCGACGCACGTCTTGATGACTTTCTCCAGGGCCATCATCACCGCCGGATTACGCTCGTCGAAGTCCCCGGCGATTTTCTCGTTATCGCGGTCAATGCCCAGGATCAACTGAGTCAAATCGTTCGACCCGATGGAAATGCCGTCGATGCCGGTATCCAAAAACTGGTCAATGAGGAAAACATTCGAGGGCACTTCGCACATCATCCATAATTTGAAACTCGGGCCCTGTTTGAGCCCCATTTCCTCAAGCAATCTTCTGACGTCAGCCATCTGCTTCACAGTGCGCACGAACGGAATCATCACCCAGAGATTATCATGCTTCTCGCGAACTTTCTTGATTGCATCCACCTCGAGCTGAAGCACGTCCTTCTCGGCGATATAGCGCGAGCAACCGCGATAGCCCAGCATGGGATTCTCCTCCTCACCCTCATAAGCCTTGCCGCCTATCAGCCCCCTGTACTCGTTGGTCTTAAAGTCGGTAGTACGGTAAACAACCGGGCGCGGAGCGAAGGACTCGGCAAAGGTCTCAAGTCCCCTGTAAAGCAGGTCGGTGAATTCGTGACCGCGGTTCTGGGAAAGCAGGTGCCTGGGGTGGATACCGATACGGTTGATGATGAACTCGGCGCGCAGGAGGCCCACGCCGTCCACGTCGCGCTCGGAAACGCTCCTGGCCAGCTCCGGCTCGGCCAGGTTGACATAGATCCGGGTCTTTGTCTTGACCTCGCCGCGCTTGCGGGTGGCCGCCTTGAGTACCTGTATCTTGTGGATGCCTTCATGAACGCGGCCCCGGAAGCCGTCCACGGTGACTCCCTGCCCCTCCCTGAGCACCTGGGTGGCTTTATCGGTACCGACCACGCAGGGAATGCCAAGCTCACGGCTGACAATTGCCGCATGACAGGTACGGCCGCCGCGGTCGGTAACAATGGCCGCGGCGCGCTTCATGGCCGGTACGTAGTCCGGCGTGGTCATCTCCGCCACCAGCACATCGCCTTTCTGTACCTTATCGCAGTCATCAGGTGAGGGAACAATCCTGACCGGACCGGCGCCGATGCCCGGAGATGCGGCGGAGCCGCTGAGGATGACGGGCGACTTGACTTCAGGCTGAACCACCACCCTGCGTACAGTCTCGATAGTGGTGACAGGTCGCGATTGCACAATAAAGATATCGTCCTTTTCCTTGGCCCATTCGATATCCTGGGGAAAATTGTAATGGTCTTCGATAAGCTTGCCGAAGTAGGCAACGCGCTTGATCAGGTCATCGCTGAGCTTCTGTTCTGCCTGCTTGCCATCAGGCAGGGGGACCTTGATATTCAGTTCACCACCCCTGGTGTTGCGCACCAGCATCCAGTCCTGATGGTTAAGGTGCTTCTCCAGGATTTCCAGCCTTTCCTTGGAGACCACATAGCGGTCGGGGGTAACCTCTCCACCCACGATTGCCTCACCCAGACCGAACACCGCCTCGATGGTGATACGGGTACGGTCGCCGGTCAAAGGGTCGATGGTGAACATGACGCCGGAGGACTCGGACTGGACCATGCGCTGGACGGGCGCCGCCAGGCCGACCTTCATGTGGTCGAAGTTGTTCTGGTGGCGATAGAAAATGGCCCGGGGCTCGAAGAGGGAGGCCCAGCATTCGCGCACCGCCTGCACCACCGCATCTTCGCCCTGGATATTGAGGAAGGTCCTCTGCTGGCCGGCGAATGAGGCCTCGGGCAGGTCCTCGGCAGTAGCCGAAGAGCGGACCGCAACCAGGCCGCCGCCCATCTTCTTGTAGGCCGACTTGATGGCATCAACGATGAATTGGGGAATGGGTGTCGAAGAGACTTTCGCCTTGAGTTCGCTGGCAGTCTCCTGGAGCTTCCTGGAGTCGTTGACGTCGAGGTTGCTCAGTTTCTCCCTGATAAAACTGTCGAGCCCGGACTCGCGTATGAAGTAGAAATAGGTCTCCGCGGTCACCACAAAACCCGGGGGTACAGGTATACCGGCCCTGGTCAGTTCTCCGAGATTACCACCTTTGCCCCCCACCAGAGCAAGGTCTTTGCGGCTGATCTCATTGAACCAGGCGATGATGCGCAGTCCTTGTTTCACCGTCCTCTCCTTTTACCGTAATTCTGGATGGCAAGAGCCCGGCAGACGGGCGGTAATCTTCATTATTAAGTCCGGCAGGTCGCTGACGTGAGGAGACAAGTTATCGTAACCACTGGCGTAATCCAGAGATTATACCACTCCCTGCTACGAATGCAAGGCGAAGCTCCCTAGCCTCAATCATAAAAAGAAAAACGGGGCCTGGCGGCCCCGCTTTTCTCTCATAAATCAACAGGAAGTAATTTAGACCAGAGCACCTTTGGCGGCGACGACCTTGCAGGTTCCTTTACCATCGGTGACTTCCAAAACGTATGCCGCAATGCCAATCTGGCCGCTGGCGTCAAACTTACCTATAGTGTTAGCGCCATCCCAGACCACCTCACGGATGGCCACCGCGAGCTTGACCCTGTCGTCAACCGTCCCGGCTTTCTCGAAAGACTTAAAAGCACGGATGGCGGCATCCCAGCCAAGACAGTATGACGCAACGTAGATTGATTCCGGCCCCTTGGCCTGAGTGATGTAACGGTTGTAAACCTTTCCGTCGTCAGTGGTGGCCACCGGGTTCCGGGTGGAGAGTATTCTCATACCAACCATGGCATCACCGAGGTTTCTGGCTATCTCCGGCGGGGCCACGGTGTCATCAATAAACCAGGTCACATTCAAGCCAACTTCCTTGGCCTGCTTAACGGCTGTAGCTACTTCGCCATAGTTAGGCATATAGACTGCATCCGGAGCAAGCCCCTTAAGCTTGGTCAGTATGGGGTAGAAATCGCTGGCACCGGGGGCGAAGTTATCCTCAAGAACAATGGTGCCGCCATACTTTGGCACCATCTCCTTTGCGGTGGCCTGCTTGGACTTGCCGAAGTCATTGGCGATGGCAAGTATGGCCACCTTATTCTTACCCTTCAAAGTAGCCATTGCGCCTTTCCAGAAGTCGTCCTTGGTCAAATTGTCATGGAAGTTACAGCGGTTAACATACTTGTAACCGGAAGTTGTCAGGGCCGGGTTGGCGGCATTCATTATCCAGGGCCACTTAGCCTCGTCAATTACCGGTGCCTGGGCCAGGACAACGTTGCTGAGACAGTCGCCGATGATAAACGGGACCTTCTCGACTTCCATAAGGCGTTTTATTACGGAGACCCCTTCCTGAGGGTTGCTGTTGCTGTTAAGTTCGATAAACTCGATGGTGTACTTTCTGCCGGCAACGTTCATGCCGCCGAGTTCCTTGTTGTAGTAGTCACGGGCGAGTCGTGCCCCGTCGAGCAGCTCGCCGCCGAGTTTCCCACCAGGACCGCCGGTGGAGTAGGCAATCCCGATTTTCACAGATCCCGCTGGCGTTGCCGGTCCGGTCGAGCATGCCGAAAGAAATGGCACTGCGAACAGAGCTGCGATCGTTACAAAAAGTAGAGTGGTCTTCAGTTTTCGCACCATGGTCACCTCCAATCTCGACATTAATTGACTATGATGTTGCCTATTTCACGAAAAAGTCTCTTATCCCATCTTAGCTGCCCTCCTGATAATCCGTGCTTTGACAAAAATCAGTCAATGCCCAGATAGGCCTTTTTCACGCCATCGTTCTTCGCAAGCTCGACTGACCTTCCTTCCAGCACGATTTTGCCGGTTTCGAGAACGTAGGCACGATGAGATATAGCCAGTGCCAGACTGGCGTTCTGTTCAACCAGCAGTATTGAAGTGCCGGTCTTATTGAGACCCTGCACAATCTTACCCAGTTGAAGTGACATCAAAGGAGACAGACCGAGTGTGGGTTCATCGAGTAACAGAAGTCTCGGGCGGCTCATCAGGGCACGAGCTATGGCCATCATCTGTCGTTCGCCGCCGCTCAGCGTTCCCGCCATCTGTTTCTTTCGCTGTTCCAATACAGGAAAGAATCTGAAGACGGCATCCACGTCTTCCCTGATCTGTTTCGAGTTTTTCTGGATCCACGAGCCGAGCTGCAGGTGTTCATATACGGTCATATGGGGAAAGATGCGTCCCCGCTCGGGGATTTGTGAAATGCCGAGGCGGACAATCTGGTCAGGCCGGAGCCCGGTAATACTCTTACCCTCAAATCTTATTTCCCCGGAAGTAATGGGGTTGAGACCGGAGATGGCCCGGAGCAAACTGGTCTTGCCGGCACCGTTGGAACCGATTACGGCGACTATTTCCCCTTTGTTTACGAGGAGGGAAACATCGGCCAGAATCCTCATCTGGGCGATTGAGACATTAAGATTTGTAACCTCAAGCATCCAGTTTGACCCCTGTTCCCAGATAGGCTTCCTGAACCTGAGGATTGGATGATACTTCGGCGGGTGTCCCCTCCGCAATCTTGGAGCCAAAATTGATGACGATGACACGGTCGCACAGGTTCATGATGACCCGCATATTGTGCTCAACAAGAAGTATGGTTACCCCGGTTTGCCGGATCTTGCGGATGACTTCCATCATCTCCGATACTTCCTCACCGCTGAGGCCGGAAACAACCTCATCGACAAGTATCATCTCGGGGCGGGTGGCCAGAGCGATTGCCAGCCCGAGTCGCTTGCGACCGAAGTGGGAAATGCTATTGCTGAGACGGTCTCTGTCCCCGGCCAGACCGAAAAAGTCGAGTATTTCAACCGCCTTTTCTCTGAGCTTGATTTCTTTTCTGTTATTACTCTGGCTGTAAGCGATTGCGTCCCAGAAATTTTCTCCGGTTTGAAGGTGCATACCGGTAAGGACGCTGTCAAGCACCGTGGCACGGGCAAACAGACTCGTTAACTGGAAGGTGCGGGTAAGACCAAGAGCGCTTATCTGATGGGGCTTCAGGCCAACAATATTCCTGTCTTTGAATAGCACCTGTCCCTTTGGGGTGTAATAGCCGGTAATGCAGTTGATGGCCGTGCTTTTCCCCGATCCGTTGGGACCGATAAGCCCGATCAGTTCCCCGCTGTTCACTGAGAAGGAAAGGGCATTGACGGCAACCAGGCCGCCGAAGCTCATCGACATACCCCTTACATCGAGGATCTTCATCTGGCTTGCCTGCCGCGCTTGATACGGTTGCGAAGGCCATTATAAAGCGAGCGAAATATGGGTTCGAGCCCCTGCGGGATGAAGATTATTACCAGAACCAGTATGACACCGTAGATCAGGATCTGGTAATGGCCGATCGTCCTTGAGAATTCGGGGAGCAAAACAAAGAATGTAGCCGCCAGCCCGGGGCCGATGAAAGACCCGGAGCCTCCAACGACAGTGTATACGAGCAAGTCAGCCGACTTGAGGAAGTGGGCCCAGTCAGGATAGACATATCTGAAGTAGTGGGCCATTACTGAGCCGGCAATACCGGCGATGAACGCACTGATAACAAAGGAAAGCGTCTTGTAGCGGGCAACGTTGATTCCGACCGACTTGGCAACGTCCTCATCCTCGCGTATGGCTATGAAGGCACGCCCGATATGAGAATGGATGATGCGGTAGAGTATGAAGTATACCAGTACCATAAGCAGCATGACGAAGACATAGGTAAACCTGACATCGGCGAACATCGGTGGTACCTTTATGATGCCGTACACGCCGCCGGTCATGCTCTCCCAGTTCTCGATAATCAGCCGGATAATTTCGGCGAAGCCGAAAGTCACCATGGCAAAATAGACGCCGCGGAGCCTCAGTACCAAGAAGCCCATGAGAAAGGCTATGATGCCGGCGGTGACGCCGGCACAAATCATGCCTAACGGCCACGGAATGCCCAGGTTTTTTACCAGGATAACTGACGTGTAGGCGCCGATAGCGTAGAAGGCAGCATGGCCAAGTGAAAGGAGACCGGTATAGCCCATCAGCAGATTATAACCGCCAGCCATCATCGCCCAGACAAATGAGAGTATCAGAAGATGTACTATGAAGGTGCTCTCGATAACGAAAGGAATAAGCACCCCAACAATGAGCAGCAATATCAGAATGGCCGGTTTGATAAATTTTAATCGGCCCGGCCTCATCTGGTGTAGCTCCCAAAGATACCCGTTGGCCGGACCAGAAGGACCAGAACCATGGCAGCGAAAAAGAAGAGGTCAGCCCAGTTGGCACCGATATAAGCGGTGACCATAACCTCACCGATGCCGAGCAAATAGGCGGCGGTAATGGCACCGGGCAGACTCATCATGCCACCAACAATGATGATGGCGAATCCCTTGAGAGATATGATCAAACCCATGTACGGGTCTATCGGGCGCATCTGGGCGAGAAAGACACCGGCAACCCCCGCCAGACCAACACTGATGATAAAGCCTATGCTGAGCATGTCGTCAACATTTATCCCCTGCAGGGCTGAGGCCTCGCTATCCTGCGAGACCGCGCGTAGGGCCCTTCCAATTTTGGTGCGGTACAGGAAAAACATAAGTAGCACGATAACTGCTGCGGCAAAAAAAGGAATAAGAAGACGGATCAGGCTTAATTGGATGATACCAAGACTGACCGGATTGGCACCGAATGGGGCGAATACTGACTGGGATGTGCGACCGAAGAGCATGATAGCGATTTCCTCGACCACCAGCGCCAGCCCCACAGTAGCGATACCGGCGATCAGGAGGGGCAATTTCTTTTTGCGGGTCGGGCGGATAATGCCCTTTTCGATGGCATAGGCAAGTACGCCCAGGGCAAGAAAGCCTACGATGATGGAAACAAAGAAATTGGCGCCATACATGTTCATAATGAGAATGGTGATATAAGCACCGAGCATCGCCAGCTGGCCATGCGCGAAGTTGACGATGTCCATCATGCTGAGAATGATGACCAGGCCCATGGCAATGAGCACATAGATGGAACCCATCATAATGCCATTGGCCAACTGCTGAAGAAAGAAATCCATTACTGAAAGCAAACCCTAATCATGAATTAGACACCTGGACAGGTGAACCTACCGGAGATGAATTCGGAAAGTGTGTGCCTGCAAGGCCCCAACCAAACGATTGTTTAGAGGCGATTATACATCACCTGTCAAGAGAATATCGCCAGCTGTGCCAGGGCATGGCGGATGCATGGCGCGTCAAGGCGCTGCCCCTCAAACTCCCTCCACAGGAACGGTAACGGTCAGCGTGGTCCCCTGGCCGGGCGCCGACCTTATCTCCAGCACCGCTCCAATCAGCCGGGCACGCTCCTGCATGCCGAGCAAACCGAGCTTACCGGTCCGCGGAAGCTCGCTGAGGCTTCGCGGCGCCTCAAAGCCCACGCCATTGTCGGCTACGGTAACCACCGTTTCTCTGGCCTTGAACTCCACCTTGACTTCTACCACCGTGGCCAGAGCATGCTTCACAATGTTCCTGAGTGCTTCCTGAATAATCCGGAAGAGCGCCACCTCCGTTGGCGGTGAAAACCGCCGCTCCACGCCGACCACCTCAAAGTCTACCTGTACCCTGCTGTTGCGCCGCAGTTCCTCCACCAGCCATTCCACCGATGGTATGAGACCGAGGTCATCGAGAATTGAAGGTCTCAGGTCCCGGCTGAAGGCCCGGATCTCCTGCACTATATCACGGAGCCTTTCTCTGAGGTCCTTTAGAAATCCGGAGTCCATTTCAGCCGCCGCCGGGTTGCCCTGACAAAAGTTTTCAAGCTTATGAACGCTGGCGATCAGGTTCTGCAAAGTACTGTCATGTAACTCCCGGGCGATACGCTTGCTTTCCTCCTCCTGTGCCTCGGTAATCTGCTGGACGTAATAGCGCATGTTCTCCTGCAAGCGCCGCTCGGTGGTGATATCGCGGGCGATATGCTGGAAAGCCGTTGGCTTTCCGTCCGAGGTAAGAAGATTGGTGGTCAGCTTGAGAATGACTTCGCTCCCGTCTTTCCTGATTAATTTCTGCTCGTACGGCTGTTCCACGGTCTCGCCGCGTGCCAGCCTGTCCCGTATTTCTCTGGCCAGGGCCAGGCTTTCCGGCGGAATGAACTCACGAACGTCTTTACCAACTATTTCGGCCCCATGCTGATAGCCGATAAGCTGGGCGGCAGCATCATTGGCGGCAATGTTCCTTCCGGACAGGTCCTGTACCCAGATGGCATCGTGTGCGTTCTCAAACAACTGGCGGTATCTTTCCTCAGAAAGGCGCAACTGCTCGACTATTCTGGCCTGTTCCTGATACAGCCGGGAGTTTTCCATGGCAATGCCAATCTGGTTGCCTACGGCGGCCAGCAGTTCGACTTCGGATGGGTCAAAATTGCGCTCTCGTCTGGTGCTAACGGCCAGCGTACCCACTATCTTGCCCCGTGCCACCAGCGGGACGATGACTGTAGCTCTCAGCTTCTCATCACGAACTGCAAGATGCAACAGACGCGGGTCATCCGACAGATTGGCCGTGACGATCGGCTGGCCGGTCTCGGCAACCCGGCCACTCAACCCCTCGCCGACCTTGATGCCATCAATCGCCCTGACCACCACGCTGGTTAAGCCCTCCGCCCTGACGACCCTGAGTTCCTTTTTCTCCTCGTCCAGTGCGAAGATAATCACCACTTCGGCACGCATCATGCCCATGACCATGCTGATTCCCGTGCTCAGCACCTGCCCGAACTCGAGTGATTGTGAAAGCATGGCGGAAAACGCAGTGAACGTCGCCAGTTGTTTCTGCTGTTCGGTGCTTACCTTTATCTGAGAGCTCAGTTCCTCCTGCATCTGCTCTACCCGCTTCATCGCCATGCTCAGTTCCCGCCTCTGTTTCCTGCCGAAATTAAGCCACAGTGAGCTGGCAACACCTACGGCAGTGATTACCATGGTCTCAACCAGGGCATCAGAGCGATACTCGGAAAAGAGAAGCGCTCGCGGCATCATGACAGCAAATGCCGCCACCGTGGCAATGAGACCACCCCGGCGGCCGAAGACATAGTTGGCATAGACCGCCGGAAGCAGGTAGAGAATGCGCTCGATAGTGTGACGCTGCAGACCGATAAGTCCGGTGGGAATACCGGTCCGGTCGCCATAGTGACAAAGGGTAAGGATCAGGAAGGAAACGACTATCAGGACAAGGTGCCGGCGGTCCGACCCGCCGGCCTCCATGGAAACGCTGGCAGACTTGCTGTCCGGGTCCACGCTCAGTCGGTGGTTACCTGTTCCAGCTCAACCCAGCCCTTCTTGAGGGCGTGGATGATAGCTTCGGTGCGGGAACCGACCCCAAGCTTGTTGAAGATATTGCCGAGATGCGCTTCCACCGTGCGCACGCTGAGGACAAGCTCTTCGGCGATTTCTTTATTGCTCTTGCCCATGGCGGCCAGCTTTAACACTTCCATTTCGCGCTCGGTAAGCAAGTCTGCCCCACGGGCCTCACCGCCACGGGCCGGAGTGCGGAACCTCTGCATCACCTTCCGGGCAACCGTCGGGTGAAGCACTGAATCGCCCCGGTGGACGGAACGGATAGCGCTGATAAGCTCCTGGCCGCTGACGTCCTTAAGCAAATAGCCAGCGGCCCCGGCCTCGAGAAGAGCAAAGATATACTGGTCATAGTCATAAGCGGTCAGAATCAGGATGGCCGTTGACGGTTTGGACTGTTTGATAAGTTTGGTGGCTTCAATGCCGTTGACCTTGGGCATCGCTACATCGAGGACGATAACATCAGGGCTAAGCCGGTTGACCATCTGCACCGCCTGCTCCCCGTCCCCGGCTTCACCCACCACCTCCAGATCCGACTCCTTGCTCAGAAGCTGTTTGATGCTTTCCCGGACGACCACGTGGTCTTCAGCCAGAATGACTCTAATTTTTTCCATAATTCACCGTTCCCTGAAATTTCACGAGGAGGCGTGAACATCAGATACAGCAACAATACTGCGACAAACCCCTGTCTGTCGCGCCATCAAACGACCACAACCCACTTCCGGGGCGTCTCGATATTTTGTTCGTAGCTACGGTACGGTCAGCGGCAAGCTAGGCGCCGTGAAGCGACCCCTTTTTCCCGGAACCCTCGTACTTGAATGATACCTTGACCTTGGTCCGGTAGCTTACTACTTTGCCGTTATCAATCTGCATGTCCTGCTGGACAACTTCGGCAATGCGGAGGTCGCGCAGAGACTTGGCGGCGGTGGCCACAGCAGTCGCAGCCGCATCCTCCCATGATTTAGTACTGGTCCCGATAATTTCAATCACCTTGTAAACACTGCCCGCCATTGTAACCTCCTTTCGCTTTCCGGCAGAACCGGCCGGCTACCTGCCTACCATCGTAACACCCGAACTTACCACAGTCAACAGAGAAAACGGTCCCGGGCAAACCCGGACGAACCACCCGTTGACGAAGACAATTCACCATACGGCTTTAGCAATTGCTGTCAATCTCCACGAAAGCCGGCTAATCCGCACCAGGTACTGAAATTACAATCGGCACCGAGCACCGGTTTGTCCAGTTGGAAGGGACTGATTAGGTAAAAATACTGACCTCCGGGGTATTGCGTTTTGCGTCTTTTCCTTTATAATGCGGTTTGGTAACCACGTAAGTGTTGTCCCTCAAGCGCTTCACCGGACTTACGGGCGTCTCAGGTATCACGCAACACGGGACGGATGAAATCAACGTCTGCCCCGTTTTGTTTACCATGAAAACAGGATTCCAATGACTGCCGTAAGGAGGGCAAACACCAATGACCGCGTTGATTATTGACGGCAACAAGGTAGCCGCCGATATCCGCCAGGAACTCAAGGGCAGGGTCGCCAGATGCAAGGAAAAGGGCATCACTCCGGGTCTGGGCGTGGTACTGGTCGGCGAAGACCCGGCCTCCATCTCCTATGTCACCGCCAAGGCTAATGGCTGTGCCGAAATCGGCATGTTTGAGGAGACCATCCGCCTGCCGGCCAGTGCACCGGAATCACTGGTGTTGGAAACCGTCGACAGACTCAACAGGGACCCCAGGTTCAACGGCATCCTCGTCCAGCTTCCGCTCCCCAAGGGCATCGACGTCGATAAGGTAATCGGCTTCATCTCGCCGGAAAAAGACGTCGATGGCTTCCATCCGATCAACGTCGGCAAGCTGGTCCGTGGTGAGCCCTGCCCCAAGCCCTGCACCCCGGCCGGCGTCCAGCAGTTGCTCATCCGAAGCGGTAACGACCCGTCCGGAAAGCACGTCGTCATCTGCGGCCGGAGCAATATCGTCGGTAAACCCCTGATGGCTATGCTCGTCCAGAAGCAAAAAGGCGCCAACGCCGTCGTCACCGTGGTTCACACCGGCGCCAAAGACATGGCCTACTACACCAGACAGGCTGATATTCTGGTCGCCGCCATGGGCGCACCTAAGGCCATTACCGCCGATATGGTCCGAGAGGGCACCTGCGTCATCGATGTCGGCGTCAACCGCATTCCCGACGCCACCAAGCCCAAGGGCTTCCGTCTCTGCGGCGATGTAGATTTCGATGCTATTAAAGAAAAGGCCTCGGCCATCACGCCGGTCCCGGGTGGGGTCGGCCCGATGACCGTCACCATGCTTCTGATGAACACCGTCGAGTCCGCCGAGCGTAAGGCCGGACTGGCACCAACGTAATAAAGTAACTTAAGGGGGACACAGTCCCTCTGTATAAGTAAAGAAGGAGGACAGCCTTGCCGTACTACGATGCCACCAAAATGAAGGACTATGAGATCGCTGAGGCCACCGAACCCAACATGCCCACGCCGGAGCAGTGGCGCGACAAGCTCGGCCTTGAAAAGGACGAGGTCATACCTTACGGCCGGATTGCCAAGCTCGATTTCATGAAGATTATCGAGCGCCTCAAGAACAGGCCTGACGGTAAATACATCGATGTCACCGCCATAACGCCAACACCGCTGGGCGAGGGTAAAAGCACCACATCAATTGGCCTTATGGAAGGTCTGGCCAAGCGCGGCAAGAATGTCGGTGGCGCCCTGCGTCAGCCATCAGGCGGCCCGACGATGAACATCAAGGGCACCGCGGCCGGCGGCGGCAATGCCCTCCTTATCCCGATGACCGAATTCTCCCTGGGCCTGACCGGCGACATCAACGACATCGTGAACGCCCATAACCTGGCTATGGTGGCCCTGACCGCCAGAATGCAGCACGAGCGCAACTACACCGATGAAGAACTGGCCAAGCGCAAACTGCGCCGCCTCGATGTTGACCCGACCCGGGTCGAGATGGGCTGGGTCATCGACTTTTGCGCCCAGTCCCTGCGCAACATCATCATCGGCCTTGGCGGCAAACAGGACGGCTTCCTGATGCAGTCCAAATTCGGTATCGCCGTCAGCTCCGAACTTATGGCTATGCTGGCTATTGTCCGCGACCTGGCCGACCTGCGCCAGCGCATGGACAAGATTACGGTAGCCTTTGACAGGCGCGGCAAGCCGGTCACCACCGGCGACCTCGAGGTCGGCGGCGCCATGACCGCCTGGATGCGAAACACCATCAATCCCACGCTCTGCTGCACCGCTGAGTACCAGCCAGTACTTGTCCATGCCGGTCCCTTCGCCAACATCGCCATCGGACAGTCATCCATTATTGCCGACCGCATCGGTCTCAAAATGTTCGATTACCATGTCACCGAAAGCGGCTTTGCCGCTGACATCGGCTTCGAAAAGTTCTGGAACGTCAAGTGCCGCCTCTCCGGACTGAAGCCACACGTTGCTATTCTTGTCGCCACCATTCGAGCCCTGAAGATGCACGGCGGCGGCCCCACCGTTACCCCGGGCCTCCCGCTGCCGGATGCCTACACCAAGGAGAATTTAAGTCTCCTTGAGGCTGGTCTGCCCAACATGATTCACCACATCAATACCATCCGTGCCGCCGGCATCAACCCGGTAGTTTGCGTCAACTCCTTTGCCACCGATACCAAGGCGGAGGTCGAGATGGTCAAGAAGGCGGCTATCGCCGCCGGCGCCCGCGCCGCCGTATCCGAGCACTGGGCCAAGGGTGGCGAAGGTGCTCTGGAACTGGCTGACGCTGTCATCGACGCTTGCAACGACAAGAACGATTTCAAATTCCTGTATCCGCTGGAAATGAAGCTCCGTGACCGCGTCAACATCATCGCCAGGACCGTTTACGGCGCCGACGGCGTTTCCTGGACACCTGAAGCTGAGGCCAAGGCCAAGACGCTCGAGAACGATCCCCAGTACGCCGATTATATGACCATGATGGTCAAGACCCACCTCAGCCTCAGCCATGACCCGACCAGGAAGGGCGTGCCCAGGGGCTGGACGCTTCCGGTACGGGACGTCCTTATCTATTCCGGCGCTAAGTTCCTCTGTCCCATGGCCGGCACCATCAGCCTCATGCCCGGCACCTCCTCTGACCCGGCCTACCGCAAGGTGGATGTGGATGTCAAGACCGGAGCCGTCAAGGGCCTGTTCTAAATAATCTACAGGTGGGGCGGCGTGCTGCGCCGCCCCACCTGTACTGTTCCGAGCATCATAAGCCCGCCCTGCTCTATAATTGCCCTGTGAAACTCTCCGACTTCGACTACCACCTTCCCCCCGAATTCATCGCCCAGACCCCCATCGAGCCCCGCGACCGTTCCCGACTCATGGTGCTGCGCCGTTCCGGCCAGACCATCGAGCACAGCTACTTCTACAACCTCGGGAATTATCTGCAGCCCGGCGACCTGCTCGTTTTCAACGACAGCCGCGTCCTGCCTGCCCGACTTTTTGCCGAGACCGAAAACGGCGCTGCTGTCGAGATTCTACTCCTGCGCCGTCTCGAAGAAAACGTCTGGCAAACAACCACCCGCCCCGGCAGGCGGACCCGGCCTGGCGCCAGACTGGTTCTCAAAGACACCGCCGGCCACGCTGCCAGCACTGCCGAAGTCATCCGGGAAGGTGAAGGCGGTACCCGTATCATCCGCTTTTCATCGGAAGAGCCGCTGGAAAGACTCGGCAAAGCTCCCCTGCCACCTTACATCAGGACACCCCTGGCCGACCCTGAACGTTACCAGACCGTATACGCCCGCATCAAGGGAAGTGCCGCCGCGCCTACCGCCGGCCTCCATTTCACACCGGGGCTTCTCAAATCACTCCAGGAACACGGCATCCAGTTCGCCTTCGTCACCCTGCACATCGGCCTCGATACTTTCCGCCCGGTGCGAGTCGAAGACCCTACCCGTCATCACATACACAAAGAATGGGGTGAAATCACCCCGGAAACCGCCGCAGCTATCAATCGCGCTCACCGCGAAGGCCGCCGCATTATCGCCGTCGGCACCACCAGCACCCGCCTCCTCGAAGCCTGCACTATTCCTTCTCCCGCGATGAAAGAAGACCATAATGAAGTTGAAACACCAGTACTCCACCCATTCTCCGGCTGGGTAGACCTCTTTATCCTCCCCGGCCACCGTTTCCGCGCCGTTGACGCCATGCTCACCAACTTCCACCTGCCCCGCTCCACCCTCCTGATGCTCGTCTCCGCCTTCGCCGGGCGCGACTTCATCCTCCGCGCCTATCAGGAAGCCCGGATACGCGGCTACCGCTTCTACTCCTTCGGCGATGCCTGCCTGATACTGTGACCGGACACAGCATCTAGACCCGTATGGCCGCGCCGGCGGTATAAGGCGCAGATGCTTTGCCTTCAGCGCACCTCGAAAATCTCCTGACCAGCATCCGCTTCAAGTTAGGCCAAGGTGGAAGTCAGGTTCACTGTCAGCCAGGTCCGGAAAGACTAGACAAGCGTCGTGCCCGGCAGGACGGTCGGAGTGGTGGCGTTTGCTTGCGTTAAGCCGCCAGCTCAGCCGCACGGCGGTAGAATCGACACACTCCATAGCCGGACTTAGACACGGGGAAAACCACCACTGCGCCAGCGCCTGATACGACATTGCCGTCCCCGTATTGATACCGACGGGAAAATATACTATAGTGGCCACTTAAATCACGCCTGAGAGGGACTAAATGGTAAAAAGAAACGTCAATTTCAATCCCGGCCCGGCGGCGATACCCCTGGACGTGCTCAAGATTGTGCAGGCAGAGCTCCTTGATTACCGTGACAGCGGCATGTCAATCCTTGAAAGCTCCCACCGGGGCAAGGAATTTGAAGCCATTAACGACCAGACAATCGCGCTGGTGCGTGAGGTGCTCGGGCTCGATGCAGGTTACCACGTACTATTCCTGGGCGGAGGTGCCTCCACCCAGTTCGACCTGATACCTTTGAATTTTGTTCAGGACGGTCAGACGGCGGCCTACGTCGACACCGGTGAATTCGCCTCCAAGGCCCTGAAGGAATGCCAGATTGTAGCCAGAGCACACGTGGCGTTCTCGTCGAAAGAGGAGAAATACCGCCGCGTGCCGAAAATGGGCGAGATCAAGTACCCCGAGGACGCCGCCTACCTGCACCTCTGCTCCAATAACACCATCGAGGGCACCCAGTTCCACGAGTTCCCTGAGACCGGCGGGGTGCCGCTTGTCGCCGATATGTCCTCCGACATCGCCTCACGGCGGCTGGACTTCAAGAAGTTTTCCCTTTTTTATGCCGGGGCCCAGAAGAACCTCGGCGCCGCCGGAGTGACGCTGGTTGTCATCCGCGACGATTTCCTGGCAAAGGCAAAAAAAGGCCTGCCGACCATGTTCAGCTACAGGACACACGCCGACAACAAGTCGCTTTACAACACGCCGCCGGTGTTCGGAGTCTACATTATGAAGCTGGTGCTGGAGTGGATAAAGGGCCGCGGCGGCCTGGAAGGTGTGGAGAAGACAAACGCCGCCAAGAAGGACCTGCTCTACAGTGCCATCGACGCCGCCCCGGACTTCTACCGGGGCACCGCCGAGAAGGCCAGCCGGAGCTGGATGAACGTCACCATGCGCCTGCCCACCGAGGACCTCGAGAACAGGTTCGTTGCCGAGGCGGCCAGGGAAGGCCTGGTAGGTCTCAAGGGCCATCGCTCCGTTGGCGGTATCCGCTTTTCAATCTACAACGCGGTCTCACTGGAAGACATCGAGAGGGCAGTCGATTTCATGGCCCGATTCCGCAAGACGGCGTGATAGCGGCGACCCGGGTTGACTTGACAACTGTCTGTTAGCGAAGTATCCTCATTGTAGATACACCTGGAGGTCTAGAATGAGGACCCGCGTTCAGAAATGGGGCAACAGCCTTGCCCTGCGCATCCCTAAATCCTTCGCCAGTGAAGTAGGAATCCAGCGAGAATCGCCAGTGGAAGTCTCGCTGGCAGACGGGAAACTCGTTATCACACCGGTAACTAAACCTGAGTTATCCCTTAAGCAACTGCTGGCTAAAATCACCAGCGAAAACCTGCACCATGAGGTTGATACCGGCCCTGCCACAGGGAATGAAACGTGGTAAACCCGCGGAGTTATGTCCCACAACGTGGTGATGTCGTCTGGATTACGTTGAATCCACAGACGGGTCACGAGCAAGCCGGACGTCGCCCCGCTATTATCCTCTCGCCTCAAAGCTACAACAACAAGGCTGGGCTGGCTATGTTTTGTCCCATTACTACCCAGGTCAAAGGTTATCCGTTCGAGGTTACTATTCCCGCGGGACTGCCCGTTTCAGGAGCAATCCTATCTGACCAGGTTAAAAGTCTGGACTGGCGTGCTCGAAGGACAGAATTGATATGTACCCTGCCTGCTGAGACTACCTTGGAGGTGCTCCAGAAGCTGAGTACACTGCTCTCACAATGAGAATAGCCGCATATTTAGTCACCCGTCTCACCCCTACCGCCCCAGCACCCTTTCATCCCCCACCCGCCGCGTTATTTTCTTCTCATCCAGATACTCCAGAAAAGCCTGGGCATACTTGCGGCTTGTCTGGAACATGTCACGGACCTCTGCGAGGGTAATTTTGCCCTTCGCTCTAATGTGCGCGGTGACGCGGGCCACCATTTCATCGTAGGCTGCGGTGGAAAAGACAACGCCGTCAGCCACCCTGACCACCCTGCGCTCCTCGGCAAGCAGGTTCAGCACGTCGCCATCAGGTATCAGCTCGCTGGGCGGGGCATACGGCCTGTCCTGAAGCGCCTTAAGAAAAATATCTACCTTCTTCTGCTGCTCCGGACTGAGCCTGACCCTGTGCTCCGGCAGACGGACGGTGGTCCCCTGCTCGACAAGGATGCCCTCCGACGCCAGACGGGCGACAATATCACCGGCAAAAGACCCGATCCTGAGGCGGCTGGCAAGCTCCGCACCGGGCATTCCGGGGCGGGCCGGGAAACGCTTATGATAGTCCCGCAACACCGCGGCGGCATTCTCCGCCAGCCTCTGCCAGCCAGCGCTGGTATAGATGAGCCGGCGCTCGCCAGAGCCGACCTCAACCACCCGTCCTTCCCTTATCAGCATCTCGAGCACCGACCGGGCTTCAGCCTCGGGCACCGCCAGCGTCCTGACGAAAACGGCAGGCTCGACCGGCTGTTTGGACTCAAGCCGGTCGAGCACGATACTTGCCACGGAACCACCGGTACGTTTCTCCAGCCCTTCGATAACGCCTTCCCGATGGCGCTTGAGCCGCTTCGAATGGGCACGGATGACCTGACCGCCGCCCAGTGTATCCACGGGGCTCCTGATAATGAAGCGGTCACCGTCAACCAGCGCCATCATCTTGTCCAGCACCACCTGCGCCCATGACTCCTCACCCGGCTTCAACTCATCTCTCTCCAGCAGGCGCACCCTGCCCATAGCCTCGGCTGTGCCGGCATGGACACTGACTTCAGCATTGTGCCGCAGGGGCGCCTTCATGTATGGCAGGAGCCTGAGCCGGGCATCGAAAAGGCGGGTCGGTGTCAGCGACCCCGGCTTGACCACGACATCGCCGCGCTTGAGCTGGCCGGTCTCAAGGCCGACCAGATTGGCAGCCACTCGGCTTCCGGGCCTGGCCTCCTCTACCGACGAGCGGTGAGTCTGAAGGCCGCGCAGGCGGGACTTGAGACCGGCGGGCACGATTTCAACCTCCATGCCGACCGACAGCGACCCGTCAACCAGAGTGCCGGTAACCACGGTGCCGGCACCGGCGATGGTGAAGACACGGTCGATAGGCAGTCGGGGCCGGCCAAGATCGCGCCTCGGCTCGGTAACCTTCAGCACGTCTCCAATGGCGGCGAGAAGCTCCGGGATGCCCTCGCCGGTCACGGCCGACACCGCCAGCACCGGCGAGCCCTTGAGAACGGTCCCTGCCAGCAGTTCGGTGACCTCCATTTTAACCAGTGCGAGGATATCGGCATCGACCAGGTCCCTCTTGGTGATGACGGCGATACCGCGCCGGACGCCGATGAGGTCAAGGATGGCCAGGTGCTCGCGGGTCTGCGGCATTATCCCCTCGTTAGCGGCGACAACAAGCAGGGCCAAATCGATACCGCCGACTCCGGCCAGCATGTTCTTGATGAAACGTTCGTGGCCGGGGACGTCAACGATGCCGACCTCGGTCCCGCCCGGTAGCTTGAGCCAGGCGAAGCCGAGGTCGATGGTCATGCCACGCTCCTTCTCCTCGCGGAGACGGTCGGGGTCGATGCCGGTCATGGCACGGACAAGAGCCGACTTGCCATGGTCGATGTGGCCCGAGGTACCTATGACATACAAGGTGGCTCACCCTCCTTCCGTCCCTCCCTCGCCGGAAGGGAAGAGCTTTGCATAAACGGGCTGTCGCCCTCCTTAACACCCTCCGACAAACAGGTATCGGCAGCTCCGGAAGCGCCTTTGAGCTTTTCCCGGCAGGCTTCCTGCCAGCGCTGGAGACCGCAGACACTGCAGACATCCCGGCGGCAGTCGGGCGTCTCCTCCGCCCGTGACATGCGTTCCCGCTCGCGCCGCAAAAACCCGGGTGTCACTCCGGCGTCGATATGTGCCCAGGGGAAGACTTCGTCATCCGTCCTCTGGCGATTGGCGAAGAACTCCATGCCCAGGCCTTGCCGGGCAAAGGCATCGACCCATCCCCGGTAACTGAAGTGCTCACGCCAGGCATCGAACTTACGGCCGGAGCGCCACGCTTCCAGAATTACATCCCCCACCCGCCTGTCCCCACGGGACAGGGCCGCCTCCAGCTGGCTTACGCCCGGGTCATGCCAAGAAAGCTGGACGCCGGTCCGCCGCAGCTCCTGCCGCAGTAGATTGATCCTGCCGGATAACGTCTCCCCGGTCTCCTGACCGTACCACTGGCAGGCGGTATGCGGCTTGGGCACAAGCGTCGCCACGCTGACCCTGACCCGGAGGGGCCGGCCGCCGTGCCGGCGGTGAAGCCCGCATATTTTCTCGACAAGCCGGGCGATACCCCTGACATCGTCGTCTGTCTCCGTCGGCAGACCGACCATGAAATAGAGCTTGATGTTGGCGCCGCCTTTTTCCGAGGCGGCGGCCACGGTATCGAGTATCGTTGATTCGGGGATGACTTTGTTGATGACCGTGCGCAGTCTTTCCGTCCCGGCCTCGGGGGCGAAGGTCAGCGTCATCTTGCGCTTCGAGGGCAGCAGCCCGACAAGTTCTATGGCGGAGGCGTCGAGACGGAGGCTCGGCAGAGAAAGACGAATATCGCGGTAGCGGTCGAGCAGTTTACGGATGAGCTGGCCGATGTCGTGGTAATCTCCGGAGCTGAGCGAGACCAGCGAAAGTTCGCTGTAGCCACAGTTCCTGATGATGGCGCCGGCTGCTTCAATCACCTCTTCGTGAGAGCGCTCGCGCACCGGCCGGTAGATGGTAGTTGCCTGACAGAAACGGCACCCCCGGCTGCACCCGCGCTGGATTTCAATCGGGCCGTGGTCATGGACCGTTTCGATGTAAGGCACCACCGGCGCTGTTACCGGCGGAGGCAAAGGGCTCACCACCTGACGTTCCACCGTCACGCTGGCACGGCTGTTTTTCGGCGCTACGCTGCGGACGGTGCCGTCCGGGAAGTACGCCACCTCGTAAAATGAAGGTACGTAGATGCCGGGCAGGCCGGCCGCCTCCTCCAGCAGTTCCCGCTTGTGTCCCTTATATTCACGGAGCACCGCCACCAACCTCAAGACCGCGTCCTCCGCCTCGCCAATAACGAACAGGTCGATGAAAGGAGACATCGGCTCGGGGTTCAGGCAGCAGCCACCGCCGGCAATGACCAGCGGGTACTCGTCACCGCGCTCCGCGCTCCGCACCGGTATACCAGCAAGGTCCAGCATGTTAAGCACATTGGTGTAAGTAAGTTCATAGCTCAGAGAAAAACCGATAACGTCGAAGTCCTGCAGAGGGCGGCGCGATTCGAGGCTGAAAAGCGGCACAGCCTTCTCCCGCATAGCCGACTCCATATCCGTCCATGGGGCGAAGACGCGCTCGACCAGGATCCCCGGCTGGCGGTTCAAAGCATCATAGAGTATCGGCAGGGCCAGGCTGGACATGCCGACTTCGTAGATATCGGGGTAGGCCAGCGCTATCCGCAGTGAGGCCGATTGCCAGTCCCTGATAACGGCGTTCCACTCGCCGCCAGTGTAACGGGCCGGTCTGGTCACCTGGTACAGAATGCGGTCAAGTGAGTCCATGGCAGGGCCATTATATCAGCTTACCACTCACCCCAGTCCTCTCCCTGAACCCTGAAGAGGCGGGAAAATCGTGCCAGCATCTCCAGAAAAATGACACGGGCCCGGAAAGCCCACCAGATGTGTCCGGGACGCCCGTCACAATGCTTTGACCGTGTCACAGGGGGATGTTAGAATGCGAAAGTCGCCCGGACCACCGTTCCCACTGACCACTGCGGAGGCGGAGATGAGCACCGAAAAGGAAAGGGCCCTGCAACTGGCGATTGACCGTATTGAGAAGCAGTTCGGCAAAGGCTCGGTTATGAAGCTCGGTGAAGCCACGGCGCGGATGCAGGTCTCGGCCATCCCCACCGGCTCGCTGTCGCTGGACCTTGCCCTCGGCATCGGCGGCATTCCCCGCGGCCGCGTCACCGAAATATTCGGCAGTGAAGGTTCGGGCAAGACCACTCTTGCCCTGCACATCATTGCCGAGGCCCAGAAGATGGGCGGCAACGCCGTGTATATTGACGCCGAACACGCCCTTGACCCCGTCTACGCCGCCGGCATCGGCGCCAGGGTTGAGGACCTGCACATTTCTCAGCCCGGCACCGGCGAAGAAGCCCTTGAAATTACTGAAGAACTCGTCCGCAGCGGCGCCGTCGATGTCGTCGTCGTGGACAGCGTCGCCGCCCTGGTGCCGCGCGCCGAAATCGAGGGCGACATGGGTGATTCCCATGTCGGCCTTCAGGCCCGCCTCATGTCGCAGGCCCTGCGCAAGCTGGTCGCCGCCATCGGCAAGTCAAATACCGCCGTCATCTTCATCAACCAGCTCCGCGAAAAGGTCGGCATCGTTTTCGGTAACCCGGAGGTCACCCCTGGCGGCCGGGCGCTCAAGTTCTACAGCTCGGTCAGAATCGACCTGCGGCGGACGGAGAGCATCAAAATTGGCTCAGAATTGGTCGGCAACCGCGTCCGCGCCAAGGTCGTCAAGAATAAGGTAGCGCCGCCGTTCCGTTCGGCCGAGTTCGATATTATCTTCAAGAAGGGCATCAGCCGTGAAGGCGACCTGATCGATCTTGGCGTCAGCACCGGCATTATCAAGAAGCAGGGCAGTTTCTTTATCTATGGTGATACCCGGCTCGGCCAGGGACGGGAGAATGCCAAGGAATATCTCAGCGAACACCCGGAAACGGCCTCAGAAATCGAGGCTAAGATACGCTCCGCGGCCCCGGGCAGAAGCCTGTCCGGTGACGAGCATGAAACGGCGGAGTAGCCCGACTGAACTATCACCGGCAGGTCGCAGGTGAAAATCACGTCCCTTGAACCGGAGCCCGGAGGCAAACATACCGCCGTTCACCTCGACAACTCGCGACGCATCTTGCTCAATTCTGAGGTGGTCATCACCGCCGGGCTGAAAGTGGGGCAGGAGGTGGACGAGAAGGCCCTGGCCCGCATCAGGGATAGCAGCCGGTTCCAGACGGCGCTGGAGGTTGCCCTTCGATACCTCGAATACCGGCCCCGCAGCGAGAAGGAGGTCTGCGACCGGCTCCGTCGCGATGGCTACTCGGACAACATCACCGACCGTGTCGTAGCGCACCTGCGCACCCGGAAGCTCATCGACGACCGAGCCTTTGCCCGGTACTGGCGCGAAGGCCGTGCCTCAAACAGCCCGCGGAGCCGCCGCGCTGTTAGAAGTGAGCTCCTGGCCAGAGGCGTCAGCCGCGAAACCGCCGATACGGTGACCGCGGAAATGGACGACGAAACCACCGCCTACGAAATCGGACAAAAAAAGGCCCGCTCCTTGGCCGGCCTTGACCGTGATGCCTTCCGGAAGAAGCTCGGGGCCTATCTCCAGCGGCGTGGTTTCGATTACGAGGTCATCGTCCGGACAATAGAGCGCCTTCAGCGCGAATTGTTGTTTTAGCCCGTACCTTCCTCGTTATGATATACTAGCCTTCGACCGCACGGCGCTTGCGGTCCTTCATAGAGCCAATCAGGAGGCGCGGCAATGTTGATAAAGGATGTTATGACCTGGAACGTGGTGACCGTTCCCTCCAGCATGCCTGTTCTGGAGGCGCGGAAAATCATGGACGCCCATGGCTTCAACCGGCTGCCGGTGGTTGACCGCGGCAAGCTGGTCGGTATGCTCAGCCGTCACCGGGTAGACTCGGCGTCACCGTCGCCTGCCACGTCACTGAGCGTGTGGGAGATAAACTACCTCCTGGCCAAGATACTGGTCAAAGATGTAATGGTCAAAGATGTGGTCACCGTCTCCCCGAACGATACCGTCGAGCACGGCGTCCAGCTTGCCCAGTCGCGCCGTGTCGGCGCGCTCGTCGTTGTCGAAGACAAGCGCGTCGTTGGCATCATGACCACCAACGATGTCTTTTACCGGATATTCAACAAGGTACTCGGCATCAACGAACCCGGCGTCCGCTTCGAGGTCCACCGCTGCGCCGACCCGAAGGATGTCGCCGATGTCATGGGAGTGCTGGCCAGACACAGAGCGAAAATCGTCACCTTCTATTCAATCCCGCCGGCCGAAGGGGAAGACCATAACCTCATAGTCCATCTGGATGTCCCTGATGCCACGCCAATTATCGAAGACATTAAGGCCCTGGGCTACAAGGTCGAGTGGGTCGAACGCTAAGGGGGACGGGCCCGATTGAAGTGGCGCCGGTTCCCAAGATGTCACTAGTTTCCGGAGGGTGCCATGCTGGTACGCGATGTAATGACTAAAAACGTAATCACGGTGAGTAGCAGCACCTCTCTTGGCGACGCCAAGAAGATTATGAAGGAGCACAACATCAGCCGCCTGCCCGTGCTTGAGAACGGCCGGCTCATCGGCATTGTAAACGAAGACCGGCTCGAATCGGTCACAGTTTCGCGTTCCATGGCACCGGTACCATGGCAGGTCTTCTACCTGCTCTCTAAGACCACCGTCAAGGATGTCATGGTGAGGGACGTGGCCACCATCCACCCCGATGCTACCGCCGAGGAATCGGTAGCGCTCGCCCAGCGCCGCGGCGTTGGTGCCCTGGTCGTAGTTGAGGATGGGAAGGTGGTAGGAATTGTCACCACCACCGACCTTTTCAACGGTATCGTCAACCGGGTTCTCGGCATCGGCCGTCCGGGCACGCGCCTCATCATACCGGATGCCGGCGAGGGCAAAGACGTGGAGAAGGTGCTGAACGTGGTGAACCAGCAGAACATTGAAGTTATCACCATGTTCACCATCAGTCTGCCGCGGAGTCTCCGCAAAGAGCTTATCATCCACCTCGGCACCAGCGATGTCAGCGCGGTGGTCCAGAAGCTCAAGGAACTTGGCTACCAGCCGCAGGTAAGGAACCGGTAGGCCGGCTCCTGCCGGCCGCTTTGCGGGCCAGCGTAGCTCAGGGGTAGAGCAGCGGTTTCGTAAACCGCCGGTCGGGGGTTCGAATCCCTTCGCTGGCTCCACAATCGTAAAAATGCCCCAGAAGGAGGTCTTGCCCACAAATCTGACACCCTGATCCGGAGACAACTTCAGGTCATCCCCCGGTCAATTGCAGGTCTGGTTCAAGGTAATGACCACATTGACAGACCGCGTTGATTTATGATATGTCTAACCCCGGAGCAAATTCGCCGACTGATGGCCTAATACTTCCTACGGAGGTTATCGATGGGGCGCACTCTGGCAATTCTGCTGGCGACGTTCTTATTAGTCTCCTTCATCCCGGCATCACCGGCAATCGCCGCGCAGCCCACCAAAGTCAATTTCAACGAGGTGATGTCAGTCCAGTACATCGGCACCGGCACAGTCAGACAGGTAGGCAACCCTGATGGGACCTACTGCTGGCTGGTCAAGGACCGCCCTGCCGGTGGTGTCATAACGTCCGGGAATGTTTTCTCAAGCGGGACTTTCACATTCGTGTATTCCGGAGTTTTCCGACCTGACCAATCGGGACGCGCCGAGGGCGATCTGACCGTCGTCACGCCGACGGGAACGGCTACTGCCAAAGTGATCACAAGTGTCAGCGCTACCACCCCGATCGGCATAGCTCTGAAAAATGATGCGCCGTACGGGATAGTAGCCAGGGCCTCTTTCACTTCAGCCCATTTCGCTCTGGTCACGGGAACCGGGTCCTACAAACACCTGAGGGGCGCCGGCAGTTTTGCCGGTGATATCTATGCCATCCTTGACATGAGCGGCACTCACGTCATCGCGCTTGCCGATGGCACCTACCCGGTATTTGGTTTCGATAACTCATATCTGGGAAACCCGGCCAGCATTATGACCATGACCGGTTCCGGAGTCACCCGCTAGACCGGCTGCAGCCAATTCCCTAGTCTTAGCGAAAGCAGACATACCGGGACTGCGCGGCAGGCTGCGGGCCAAATCGGCCCGGCGACCCGACTGATGATGACTGACGAAGTGAGGCCCGGCGAGTATTACGGGCTATCCGTTGCCTGCTTTTCCCAATGCCTCCAATCGCCGGCTCCAGGTTGAACGATTTATCGAGGGCTCAGCCTTTTCTGGCAGCTTCCTGACGGCAGAACTTAACCAGCTCGGCGAATTCGCGGATCCGGATGGCGTTGTTCTTCTCCAGAAAGCCGTCGTAGGTCAGGCTGATCCAGGGCTTGTGGTAGCTTTCGGCGAGCTTCTCGGCTACGGCCGCCACGATGCCGCCGGGCATACAGCCGTGGGGCATGACCGAAATGACACCGGCGAACTCCGGGTTCTCTATCCAGTCGAGCCCGGCCCCGATGCTGAGAACGGCCTCGCTGCCACACCTGGGAGACAGGTACCGGCCGGTCTTCGAGAGAAGGTAAGCCGTTGTCGGCTCACGGCCGTTTATCAATTCGTGGAACTGGCCGTGCACCAGATGCTCATCACCCTCAAGAATGCGCTTGGCCAGATAGCTTTTCAGAATCTTCCGGAACTTCCGGAACCTGACGGTGTCCTCAAAGTTGCGGTAGGCGGCGTATTTTATCCACTCCCCTATCGGAGAGACGATGACCTCGAGACCGGCGTCTTCACAGGCCCTGACCAGGTTATTGTTACTGAAGGTGTTGGAGCGGAGGAAAATCTCACCGTTGATGCCCACCAGCGGCCGACGGGGCAGGCTGGGGTCAATTGCCGACCTGAACGCGGCGGTCGCCTGCCTCAGGATGGGAAGGAAGTCCTCCTTTCGGCGGATGGCGTCACATACCTTACGTATGTACTCGTTAAAAAGGTTGTCGGCCAGCCCTTTCTCTTTCTCATAGGGCCGTGTCCGCCACAGCAGTCGCTCCAGGCCATCCACCGCCAGGATGGCCCGGAGGCCGATGCGCAGGGCAGCGCCATCAATACCCATGTCGCGGTAAGCGTTGTTGGAAACGGTGGCGCGCACCGGAACGTCGAAGCCTTCCCTCTTGAGCACCCGGGCATGCTCCATGGCGTACTTGCCAAGGCGGCATGGCCCGTAAGAACTGCCCATCATCACCTCCACCTGGTTAACGGCCTCCGGATGCTGGTGGAAGAACTTCAGGAAGTCGCCAAGCAGTACCCGGTAAGGCAGACACTCGGTACCCGATGTCACCTGGTTGGCATACAGAAGGGTGCTCTCGTCCGACGGCGGCAGCCTGATGACCCGGGCGCCAACGCTCTCCAGAACGGCGTGGACGACCTCCACGAAGGGCGACATATAGGCCATCACCAGCGGCTTTTCGGTATTCAACAGCGAAGTTACATGGCGGCGTATATCTTGAGCAGATACCTGGCGCGGCCTGCCGGAATGAGCATAGCTCTCAATGGTATCCACGAAGGCTTCAAGCCGGGTAACGATGCCCGCTTCGGCGGCGTGCTCATCTATCTCCATCTGCCCCATCGGCTTGCCGCCCATTATGTCCTCAAGGAGCCTGAGAATGAAAGAGTTGGGGCCACAGCCGAAGTTGGTCAGTGCCAGCCCGAACAACTGCGGGTCGGCGGCAATAATTCTGGCGGCGGCGATAAACTTGCCCTCGTACGACCAGTAGGGCCGGTCCGAGTATTCCTTGGCATTGACGGTATTCAGCGGCAGGAAATCGAGCGGTATCGGCACGACGCCGAGCTGGGCCAGCTTCTCCGCAATGCCCAGGTTGGCGCCGGCGTCCTGGGACATATAAGCGCGGGCAATGAGGACCACGCCGAGCCGGCCGCTCCGGTGCAGTTGTTCCAGCAGCCTGGCACCGAGAGCCGCCCGGTCGGCCTCGTATTTCCGCTGGGCGGCGATGCCGGCCAGAGCCGCTTCCCTGCCCCTGCCGCGGCTGAACCCCATCTGGACAGCCGCCCCGGTTAGGTTCCTGATAACCTCATCGTCGCCGAGGCTGAAGTCGAGAATCGGAGAGATAAGCTTCCTGCCCAGGCCGAGCACCTCGCGCACGATAAAAGGTGAAGCCTGGACCAGCGGGCAGGAGTATTTCTGGTCCTCATCGCCGTCTTTTCTGGCAAGCCTGATGGCGCAGGGATAAAGGACATAATTGACATCTTTCAGAGCGGCGGCATGGCCATGGGCCAGTTTAAGCGGGAAACAGCTATCGGTATAGGCCAGCTCCACCGACCGTTCCATGATTTCCTTGTTCGTCCTGCTGGAGAGGACCACCCTGGCGTCCAGCGCGTTCAGGAAGCCGATAAGCAGGGGCGCGAAGTCATAGACCAGAAGCGCCCTGGGAATACCGACCACCGGCCCGCTGGCGTCGGCGCTGTCTTTCAGTTCCCGGAACAGGAGCTTTTCCCGTTCGTCAAAGAAGGTCTCCTGCCGGGCCCGGGCCAGAGCGCTGTCATATTTATCACAGCGGCTCCCGTAGAAAGTCGGCTTCTCGCCCGGCACTTTCATCTGGGTGATGGTGCAGTTGTTATCGCACGACTTACAGATGAAGGTGGAAAGGCTGGGCTCGCTGTCGATAACCTGCTGGAAGCCCTTGAATTTCGACTCCTGCCCGGACATCGCCTCCCTGGCCAGCAGGGCGGCGCCGATAGCGCCGCTGACCTCACGGTGCTCGGCCACGGTCAGCTTCTTACCTTTCAGTTGCTCATGGAAGGCGGCGACTACCGCCTCATTGTAGAAGACGGCGCCGGTAAGGATAACTTTATTGCCGAGCCTGCGCGTACCCACCACCTTGGAGAGGTAGTTCCTGGCGATGGAGTTGGCCAGACTGGCAGTAATTACCTCGAGAGAGACCCCTTCCTGCTGGGCCGAGGCGACGGACTGTCCCATAAAGGCGGCGCACCGCGTCCCGAGGTCGATGGTATGCGGCGCCCTGAAGGCAAGCCGGGCAAAGTCGCCGTTGGTAACACGGACGCCGAGCATCTCGGCCAGCTCATCAATGAAGCTGCCGGTACCGGCGGCGCAGGCCTTGTTCATCTGGTAGTCAACTACGGTGCCGTTCCGCTTGATGACCAGCTTGGAGTCCTGGCCGCCGATTTCGATGATATCGGCCTCGGGGTCTATCTCGGCGGCGGCCCGGGTCTGAGCCGTGATTTCGTTTTTGATGAGGTCGGCACCGATAAAGCCGCCGACCAGGTACCGGCCGGAGCCGGTAACCCCGACGCCGGCCACGGTCACGTTAGCCGCGCCGTCCTTCATCAGGTTGCGGAAGACCTGCCGAACGGCGTCAACCGGCCGTCCCGCAGTCATGATGTAGTTCTTGGCCAGAATCCTCGTGCCCGACTCGTCGAGGATGACCGCCTTGGTGCTGGTGGAACCGACATCGACGCCGAGAAAGCCTCGGCACGGTTCCTTAATCGCCAGACCGGCCACCGGCTCGGGGCTCACCGCTTTCTCAAGCTTTGCCGTCTCGAAATAGCGCTGGCCGGCCCCGGCATCCGGCAGGAGACAGGCCCGGGAACTCTTACCGATTGAGAGTATCGCGGCGCCAAGGGCTTCGATATACCGGGCATTTTCCGGGACGACAACGCGGACTTCGTGCCCGTTTCTGGCCGAGAAAACATCGTTAAGCGCCCTGACGATGGCGCCGTTGGCGGCAACGCCGCCGACGAAGTAGACCGGCTCTTCAAATGTGCCTTTCTGGAGTGAGGCGACCATGCGGGCGATACTTTCGGAGAGCGCGTACAGCATGGCCGGCAGCTGGACCCCCTTCTGCTGGAGATGTATCAGGTCGCTCTTGGCAAAGACACTGCACCTGGCGGCGATGCGCGGCACGTTCCCCTGACACTGGAGCGCCGTCCGGGCGAAGTCCTCCATGCTGATACCGAGCCGGTATGCCTGCTGTTCCAGAAAGCGGCCGGTGCCGGCGGCACAGAGGGGATTGGAGGCCACCTTCCACGGCTTCTTCAGGCCGTCTTCAAGCTGTATGACAAACGAGCTCTGCCCGCCAATCTGGACAATGGTCTTGGCATCGGGATAACGGCTGAGAAGCCCCGAGGCGATGGCCAGAGAACTGCTGTACTCCGCCCATTTGAGCTCTTTCGGCACAACCTCTTTGCCCGTGCCCGATACACCGACCGCCGCAATCCGGCCGAGGTCGCCCGCCCGGCCAAGAACCGCGTTAACCGCGTCCCTGGCATTGGTGCTGATTCTCTCGCTGTCGAACCTGATTACTTCGCCACCATCGCCAACTAGGCACAGCTTGACGGCAACAGCTCCTATATCAATACCGGCATAGTAATTCATGTTCTTGAATACCGGTCAGCGGACGACGACCGGCCTGGACCATATTATACGAAATTATGTGAAGAAGCTCACCCCCTGATGGAGACCTAACAAATCTGTCACCCGGCCGCGGCCCGGCGCAAGCTGTCTCACAGCCCCGGCACCGGCGGTTGGACCCCGGCTTTGACAATGTCGAGAGGGACCATATGGCTGATTTGACCGATACGTGACGCCTTTTTGAGCACCCTGTGACCGTCGCCGCACCGGTCTTGCCGGAAACGTGAGTGCTGGCCCGTAGACTCGTTTCACAGCGAGTGGAACGAGGCGGCGGAATGACGGGAAAGCAAACCGGCAGAGCAATCTCTAAAGCGGCCTGGAGGCTGGCACTGACGGCCGTACTTGCCCTCACCCTCGGTCTTACCTTCAGCACCGCCGCCGCCCAGGCCGCCACCCCGGCCATCAGAATCGCCGTCCTCGACACCGGAATCGACACCGCCCACCCTGCCCTGGCGGGCAGGGTAGTTGCCAGCGTTAATTTCACCGGCTCCGGGACCGAAACCGATGTCCTGGGCCACGGTACCCATGTCGCCGGCATCATCGCCACCAATGCCAGGAACGTTGAAATCCTCAATGTCAAGGTCGCCGATGATGGCGGCGTGACCGACGGCGAGACACTGGCCAGAGGTATCGTCTGGGCAGTAGAAAACGGCGCAAGAATCATCAACATCAGCCTCACGGTCAGAGAGCCCGCCGTAGACCTGGAGAGGGCTGTTGCCGAAGCCACAGCCAATGGCATCATGATTATCGCCGCCGCCGGCAACGAAGGCGCCGCCGCCCCATCCTATCCCGCCGTCTACCCCGGTGTGATCTCGGTAGGTGCCGCCGATTACCACGGCAGAATCGCCGCCTGGTCCAACGGCGGCGCCGCGGTCAGTACCACTGCTCCCGGCGTCAACATACTTTCAGCCATTCCCGGCGGCAGGTGGGGGGTTAAGAGCGGCACCTCCCAGGCCGCCGCCCGGGTGACCGCCAGCATCGCCGCCACACTGTAAAGCCCCGTTTCCACCGGCTTCTTCGGCCTCGTGACGCACGGTTTCCAGTATGACGCGCGGCACCTGCTGTCATGCCGGAGCACAGCCAAGAATCCGGGCGGGGCAACCCCTCATTGTCCTTTTCTGCCATTCGGCTTTATAATTGTCCGTGAGGCTTTCGTGACCCGCATGGACGAAAAGGTAGACACCACTTCAATTGCACAGTGTCTCCATGACTCAATAACTTCCGCCTCATCGCCGGAAGCAGCCCTTGATTGCCTTGCCCGCGAGCTCCGGAAGGTGATAGATTTCGACCTGTTTGCCATCGAGTGGATTGAGGGCGAAAAGGCGGTTATCGGGGCGGTTTCGGCACGGGTCGCCACCGACCTTTCGGTCGGCGCTACCTACCCCATCAAAGGCACCCCCACCGGCTGGGTAGTCGAGCACCGCGACCTGCTGGTCAGGGCGGCACAACCCGGCCTGTTTTCCTTCGGCAGAGAAACCCCACCTCCCGACGGCATCCGGTCGACCGTCTTCGCACCGCTGTTCTCGCACAACGAGGTTATCGGTATCATCAGATTGTCAAGCATCCGCCCCGGCGCTTTCAGCAAGCGGGACATCGAATTGCTCAGGCAAATAATATCGGAGGTCGGCAGTCCGCTGGTTTACATACGCATCCGCGAGCGTGAAGCGGAACGCCACGACCAGCTCCAGAAAGAACAGCGCGAGCGGCTTCTCCTCATCAACACCCTGGCCCATGAGCTCAAAACGCCGCTTACCGCCATCGTCGCTTCCGGCGGCCTGCTGGTCGAGGAACTGCAGGGGGAGGCCAACGAAGAGCGCAAGAGGCTTGCCGAAAACATCGTCAGAGCGGCAAGCAAGCTGGAAGCCAGACTGGTCGAACTCGTCGAAATGGCCAAATCAGAAAAGACCGGCTTCTCCCTGAAGATGCAACTGCTTGACATCCGGCCGCTCCTGGAGAACACCGCCGCTGTTTTCCGCCCGGTGGCCACTTCCAAACGGCAGACGCTGTCTGTTGAGCTGGCCGAAGATGTCCCGATGGTTACGGGTGACCGCCAGCGGCTGGAGCAGGTGGTCATGAACCTCCTGAGCAATGCCAGCAAGTTCACTCCGGCCGGGGGCAAGATATGGCTCACCCTCATTAACGAGCGGAAACGGCTCGTGGTGAAGGTAAGGGACAACGGCCCGGGCATCGACGCCGCGGAGCAGGAACGACTCTTCCGCCCTTACTACCGGATTGAGGCCGACCGCCAACGCTTCGAAGGGCTCGGACTCGGACTGGCCCTGTGCAAGCGGATAATCACGGCCCACGGCGGCCGCATCTGGGTCGAAAGCCGCCGCGGCGAGGGCAGTACCTTCTCCTTCTACCTGCCGGTTGCCGAACTCGATAAGGCCCCACCACGACATGAAACATCCCTGCCCCTAGAGACGATACCGCCTCCGGACGAGACAGAGAACGGTTCACCCATTTCACCGAGGACTTCGCGGCCATCAGGCGCGAATGAGGGCTGATTTGAAAGTACTGATGATCGAAGACAACCCGGACATTGTGGAAAGCGTCTCCCTTGTCCTCAAACTCCGCTGGCCGGAGGCCCGTCTGGTAGGGGCCGCCGAGGGTGGGCAAGGGCTGGCAATGGTCAGGAGCGAATCACCCGACCTTATCATACTCGACCTCGGCCTGCCGGACATGGACGGCTTCAAAGTCCTGGAGGAAATCCGGAGCTTCACCGACAAGCCCATCATCATCCTCACCGCCCGCACCGGCGAGATGGACAGGCTCAAGGGTCTGGAGATGGGCGCCGACGACTACATTACCAAGCCCTTCAGTCATACCGAACTCCTGGCAAGGATGCGGGCCGTTTTACGCCGCGCCGAGCGCTTCAGGCTCAACGGCGAGATCAAACCTTTCATCACCCCGCACCTCAGCATTGACTTCGCCAACCGTACCGTCATCAGGGACGGCCAACCGGTCAGACTCACCCCGACCGAGTACAACCTGCTCAGCTATCTGGTAATGAATGAAGGGGTGGTGCTGACGCACCGCGCCCTGCTGGAGAAGGTCTGGGGGGAGCAGTATGTTGGAGCCACCGACTACCTTAAAGTCTATATCCAGAGACTGCGCAACAAGCTCGAGCGCGACCCCTACGCCCCGGAGATGTTCCTCACCGAGCGGGGTATCGGCTACAAGTTCGTGCGGCCGTCATAATACGCATTCAGGCGGCGGCAACGCCACCACCGTATTCTTCAGGCACTCACGTGCCCTCCAGAATGACCGCCGTTAAGGGGCCGAACCTCCCGTAAGTCCATTTTTACCATTTCGTCACCAAGTTTTACCCAAAGAACAACCATAACCCCACGCAATGGTCACCCTCAGTCACCTCCCTGTTTACCTGTCTCTCCTAGAATTCATGCCGAATGGAACAGCACCCGCGCCGGCGGTTGCCCGGCGCGCTGGCAGAGGCAGGGTAAATAATGGGGCCGATTACACACCGCAAGCCGCGGCACCGGGCACCAATCATGGCGATTCCGGTCCTGCTGGTACTCTCCCTGGTGGCAACACCGGCGGCCTTCCAGCAGGCGTCTGCGGCGACATTGCCTGTGGTAGCCACCGGCGCCGCCACCAACCTTACGCCCACCTCGGCCACCCTTAACGGCGAGCTGACTTCACTCGGCGATGCCACCAGCGTCGTCGTTTTCTTCGACTACGGGACAACCGCCGGTTACGGGGCCAGCACGTCTTTCCAGACAATAACGGCGCCGGGCGCCTTCAGCGCCGGCTTAACCGGCCTCAGGCCCGGCACCACTTACCACTTCCGGGCCAGGGCTTCCGCCGGCGCCGCCGGCTCAGCCAGCGGCACCGATGTCACCTTTACAACACCTGCGCCGACGCCAACGCCAACACCTACGCCAACGCCAACGCCAACACCTACGCCGACGCCGACGCCGACACCTACGCCAACGCCAACGCCTACGCCTACGCCGACGCCTACGCCTACGCCTACTCCAACACCTACACCAACACCTACGCCAACGCCGACGCCGACGCCTACGCCGACGCCGACGCCTACTCCAACACCTACACCAACGCCGACGCCAACGCCTACTCCAACACCTACACCAACGCCGACGCCAACGCCGACGCCGACGCCTACGC
>DAOUCU010000008.1:0-10451 GCA_034431935.1 Dehalococcoidia bacterium
GGCGACCGGTAGCGTATCCTGGCGGTGATTCTGACCGGAGATTTCGGTGGTTCGCCTGATACCCAGCTAAGCTGGCTGGCAATAAGCTGCCTGTGGAGCAGGTCGCTCTCCCCGCCGACGATAACGCGGTTGGTTGTGGCGTCAATGCGCACAACGTAAACAGGATGTCCCACGGTAAGGTTGAGGCCGTGTCTCTGGCCGATGGTGTAATGGGTGATGCCGCGGTGCCTTCCCAGCACCTTACCCGTAAGGTCAACAATCTCGCCATGGCTGTCGCCAATATCGGCAGGGATGTAGCCGCCGCCGGCGTAAAGGAAGCAGAGGTCCTGGCTCTCCGGCTTGCCGCTGACCGGAAGCTTCTTGCCTTTCGCAATCTCTCTGACTTCGGTCTTGGTCAGTTCTCCGAGCGGGAAAAGGATGCGGGGCAGGCTGGTCTGGTCAAGAGTGTACAGGACGTACGACTGGTCTTTCTCATGGTACTTGCCTTTGAGAAGATGATAGCCGGACTCGTCCCGCCTGACGCGGGCATAGTGTCCGGTGGCCAAAAAGTCGGCTTTCAGAGCGACGGTGTGGCTCATTAAGAAGCCGAACTTGAGGCGCTGGTTGCAGACGATGCATGGGTTCGGGGTGCGTCCACGGATGGACTCGCTGGTGTAATGGGCAATCACGTACCTGCGGAATTCGTCCTCGAGATTGAGGACGTAGAAAGGGATGCCGATGGCCCGGCAGATGCGGCGGGCGTCTTCGAGCGCTTCATCGGAACAGCACCGGTTGCCGGGCGCGGTCGTCCCACCCGGCCACAGGCGCAGGTAGATACCGGTGACATCGTAGCCGGACTCTTTCAGAAGCACGGCGGCGACCGCAGAATCCACGCCGCCGCTCATTGCGGCAATCACTTTAGAAATCAACCTGGTCCCCCGGCCCCTTCCCTTTCAAAGGGAAAAGGGATGGTTTTTCAAAGGGCTAATGCCCTTCAATCATCCCGTTCACACGTTTCCAGATGCGGTCGGAGATTTCACGTCGGGAAAGCCGGCCGTCGATGACCAGCCAGCGCTCCGGCTCCATTCTGGCCAGCTTGAGATAGCCTGACCGGACGCGTTTGTGGAAGCGGACAGTTTCCTGTTCAAAGCGGTCTTCGGTGTGATGCCCTTTCCGGTCAAGACCGTGCTTGGGAGGTATGTCCAGCAAGACGGTGAGGTCGGGCTTCAGCCCACCGGTGCCCAAATCATTGACCGCCTTGACTGCAGCCAAATCCAGCCCGCGGCCGTAGCCCTGGTAGGCAGTGGTGGAATCGTAGAAGCGGTCGCAGACGATGACCATCCCTTTTTTGAGGGCCGGTCCAATGACCTCTTTGACGAGCTGGGCGCGGGAGGCGTTGAAAAGCAAAAGTTCGGCTTCGGGCGAGATGCCGGTATCTATCCGGTGTTTGAGCAGGTCGCGGATGCTCTGGCCAAGCTTCGTACCGCCCGGTTCCTGGATGAGAACGGCGGGGATTCTGCGTCGCTTGAGGCGGGCATAGAGTGCTCTGGCCTGAGTGCTCTTGCCGCAGCCCTCGCCTCCTTCGAAGGTGATGAAGATTCCTTTCAACCTTTCTCGCGGCCCCTTTCCTCGGAAAAGAAGGGTGGTTAGTTCTGTGAATAGCTTTAGCCATTCAGACTGCCCAAAGGTTACCAGAGGCCGGCTGATAAGGGAAGAGGTCAGCTATCAAGGTCTGCCCCTTAAGGATGGCGGGCCATGAAGGCGACTCGCCGGTTGGGGTCTTTGCCGGCACTGCGCGACGCGATGCCGTATTTCTCGGCCAGGGCATGCTGGAGTCGCCGGATATAGCTCGCCTGTGGGCTGAGTTCGACACTGGACTCGCCGTTCCTGACCCGTTGCGCCGCCTCCTCCGCTTCGGCCAGAGCATCTTGCACGCCGTAGGCGCGTTTTGCTGAAGGGTAGAGGCTGGCCAGACACTGCCGCATCTGCGGCACGTTGTTGTTTCGCAGAACATAGACGGGAATCTGGGCGGCTTCGGCGTCGCGTATCCTCTGTGGTTTTCGCCGGTAAAAGCCGCGCGTTGTCAGCAGGACATTTGCCTGGCGCAGGTCGTTAACAATCTCGAGCGGCAGATTGCGCTCCCTGGCGGCGTCTTCAAGGCGGTCGCGGTTGACACCGAAAAGGTATATTCGCGGCGGCTCTTTGGTCTCCATCCGGACCGGTTCCTCCCGCTTGGTGGTGACCATGGCCCGGTGGACTCCTTCTTCGTCCATCCAGCGCGTTTCCGCCTGCGGTACCTGGCCGCGAAGAATAGCGTCGATAGCCTCAGCAACGTCGGGGTGAACAATGACCTTCCATCGGTCCTGGATTTCAACGACGATTTCAAAGGTAGGCGGTGCCCTACGTTCAAGTATCGATTTTTGCGTGCCCCGCCGCCGGGCCTCCTCATCGCTGAGCGTGACTGACTGGATGCCGCCGACGAGGTCGGAGAGCGTCGGGTTCATCAGCAGGTTGTCGAGGGTATTGCCGTGGGCGGTCCCGACGAGCTGGACACCGCGCTCGGCGATAGTCCGTGCTGCCTGGGCTTCAAGGTCGGTGCCGATTTCATCGATGATGATTGCCTCGGGCATGTGGTTTTCCACTGCTTCAATCATCACTGCGTGCTGTTTCTCTGGCGTCTGCACCTGCATACGGCGGGCGTGACCGATGGCCGGGTGAGGGATATCACCGTCACCCGCAATCTCATTTGAAGTGTCGACGACAATGACCCGCTTTCTCAGGTCCTCCGCCAGGACCCTGGCGACCTCGCGCAGGATGGTTGTTTTGCCGATGCCGGGCCGCCCCAGGAGGAGGACACTTTTACCGGACTCGACCAAATCGCGGATAATATCGACGGTACCCTGGACGGCCCGACCGACCCGGCAAGTCAGGCCGACAATCTGGCCACCCCGGTTGCGTATGGCCGAAATGCGGTGGAGAGTCCTGGGAATACCGGCGCGGTTGTCCTCGCCGAAACTGCCGATGCGCGAAACGACATAATCCAGGTCGTTCCGGCTGACTTCGTGGGTGCCGAGGCTGGCTTCCTGGTCGGGATAGCGCGCTTCCGGTGGGCGTCCCAGATCGAGGATGACTTCAATCAGGTCGCGCTCCCGCGGGTCCTGGGAAAGCGGTTCGCGTATGTGGGGCGGCAGGACGTTGAGCAGAGCTTCCAGGTCGTCAACGACTACTTTCTGCAATGAGGGCTCCTGAGGCTACACTTAAGAAATAGCGGTGTAACCGGGAATCGTCGGTCAGTTCGGGGTGGAAAGCCAGGGCCAGGCATTTTCCCTGACGCACCGCAACAATATCGCCGGTCGATAGCCGGCACAGCACCTCGACCTTCGCGCCGACCGAGGTGACCACCGGGGCGCGGATAAAGACGCCCCTGAATGGCTCTGCGCCGAGGGCCGGAATGTTGAGGTCGGTTTCGAAACTGTCGACCTGCCGTCCGAAGGCGTTGCGTTTGACCGCGATATCGAGCAGGCCTAGGGTCGGCCAGTCGAGGGAATCGACTTCGGCGGCCATAACAATCATGCCGGCGCAGGTACCCATGACTGCCATGCCGTTCAGGGCGAGCTGGGTGATAGGCTCGTCCATCTGGTACTCCCGCATCAGGCGGCTGATGGTGGTGCTTTCACCGCCGGGGATAATAAGGCCGTCGAGATTGGCCAGGTGTTTGGGCAGGCGGACTTCCATGGTTTCGACGCCGAGGTGGGACAGGATGGCGGCGTGTTCGGCGAAGGCTCCCTGAAGAGCCAGGACACCGATCCTCATGCGCTACCAGCCTCGCGTAGCCAGCAGTTGGTCGGGCTTCATCGTCCTGACGTCAAGACCGGGCATGGCCTCACCCAGTCCCTTGGAGACTTCGGCAATGATGGAAGGGTCCTGGTAATGAGTAGTCGCCTTGACGATTGCCCGGGCGCGGGTCTCGGGGTCGGATGACTTGAAAATGCCGGAACCGACGAAGACGCCTTCGGCGCCCAATTGCATCATCAGGGCGGCATCGGCCGGGGTGGCAACACCGCCGGCGGCGAAGTTCACCACCGGAAGCTTGCCCAGTTTGTGTACCTCGATGACCAGCTCCAGCGGCGCTCCCAGTGCCTTGGCTTCAGCCGGCAACTCGTCTTCAGGCAGGGACTTGAGCCGACGGATGCCGTCCTGGACGGCGCGCATGTGGCGCACGGCTTCGACGATGTTGCCGGTGCCAGCCTCGCCTTTGGTGCGTATCATGGCGGCGCCTTCGGCGATGCGGCGCAGGGCTTCACCGAGGTCACGACAGCCGCAGACGAATGGCACCTTGAAATCATGCTTCCAGACATGGTGGGACTCGTCAGCCGGGGTCAAAACCTCGGACTCGTCGATGTAGTCGACGCCCAGTGCCTGAAGGACCTGGGCTTCGACAAAGTGGCCGATGCGGCACTTGGCCATGACCGGGATGGTGACGGCCTTCTTGATGTTCTCGATTACGGTCGGGTCAGCCATGCGGGCGACGCCGCCGGCGGCGCGGATATCCGCAGGGACGCGCTCGAGCGCCATCACGGCGCAGGCGCCGGCATCTTCGGCAATCCTGGCGTGCTCCGGCGTGACCACGTCCATGATGACGCCGCCCTTGAGCATTTGGGCCAGGCCGACCTTTACTTTCCAGCTACCGGTCTCCATCGTGTTTGCGATGCCTCCACAAAGCTCATAATGAGAGCTTTTTGACGGCTACATTATAAAGCTGGGATGGGCGAAAATCAAAGAAAGAGATATTGGCGTCGTTCCGAATTACAGCCTTGGCTTACAGAGGATTTCCTTCACCCGGAGGCTGAAAAAGTCGCGGACATTGACCGGTTTGAGGACCACGGCGGTATCGGCGCCCTGGTCGGTGCCACCGATCGAAACAATCTCTTCGTCGGTGCGCACCAGGCCGGCATCGGCGGCGGCCATGGGGCACTCGCAGACCACCTTCATGCCCTGCCCCAGGATGCGCAGGGTATTGCCCATATCGACGCCGAGGGTGGCTGTCCCATAGAGGTCGCGCATGGCGTAGCTCAGGCCGCCGAAGACATGGGGCGAAGTGAGTATTTTCCAGCCTCTGGCGAGCACCTTCTTCCGGACTTCATCCGAAAATGACTGCTGGTCCGGCTTGCTGAAGCCGGTGTGGGCGGTGACGATAACGACGTTCATGCCAACGAAAATGTCGAGGGCCTTTTCGGCAGTGTAGCCGGTGACCGAGGCGATAACGGCCGTCTTAATGCCGAGCTCATCGGCACGCTTCCTGGCTATTCTTAGAACGTCGTCGGTGTTGCGTTTACCCGGTTTCTCGAAGTAGACGATTCTGCCTTCAATCGGCATGGTATCCCTCCACTGGCATCAGCTATACGAAATGGGGCTTACACAGGATTTCCTGAATCCTGAGTTCGAAGAAGCGCTGGGCATTGACCGGTTTGCAGACGATGGCGGTGTCCACGCCGCTGGCACTGCCGCCCATCGAGACGACTTGCTCATCGGTGCGTACGGCGCCGGCATCCGCCGCCATGAGCAGTATTTCGCAGGCGACCTTCATGCCCTGTCCGAAGATCCGGAGCGTGTTGGCGATGATGTCGCCGATGACGTGAGTATTGAACTTTTTTCGCATGGCCATGCTGAGTCCGCCGAAGGCGTGGGTGACGGTGATGACGGTGCCACCCCTTTCCTGCACCTGGCGGCGTATTTCCTCAGGGAATTCATTGATGTTCGGCTCTTTGAAGCCGGCTTCGTGAGTTACGATGATGACCCGGAAGCCTTTGAATGCTTCCATGGCCGCCAGCGCCGTCGGGCCAGAGGTCGAGGGCACGATGATTTTCTTGATTCCGAGCTCTGCCGCCCGTTCTCTGGCGACGCGGAACGCTTCAGATGTGTTCTCCTTACCCGGATTGGTGAAGTACACGGTCATAGCCTGTCCCCCTTTGTCCCTTTCCCTCGTGAGGGATTGGAATATGGTTATGTTTATCCAAGAGGGGTGAGTCCCCTCTTCGACCCCTTTTCTACCTATCTCCTGTTTCAGGTCAGGTTATCCTGGCTCTGGTGGTCGAACCTGGACCGGGCCTGTTCGAGGATATTGACAAGGTCGTCCTGCATCCGGGTGATTTCGCGCTCAAGCTGGCCAAGAGTCACGCATTCCGGCGTGATGAAAACCGGACGGTCGTCATGCTCGCCGTAGGCGGTGGCGACTATCTGCATCTTATAGCCGACGATACGTGCGGACTTGATTTCTTCGATGCTCAGCTTGAGCGGAGACATGTCTGCCTCCTTGTCTGTGATACCCGAACCGAAGGTCACACTATTATAGGCGCCGGCGGGGGATTTTTCATATCAGGGCGCTCCGGTAGCGGTGTCGGAACTATTGATGAAGAAGGGTTCCCGGGCAGGTTGCGCCAGAGCATAGGGGCCGGTGCAGTGTCGTACGCGAGTTTCTGTACGCCGAGAGCCATTAATTGGGAAGCGGTGGCTTAGACCAAGTTTCTGTCTCACTGGAGCGAAGAATCACACCTGGCCTATCGGCCGCTTCTGCGGCATGCCGGCACGACGGGGGTATTTCAAGGGCGTCGATTTAACCTTCTCGATAACCACCAGACAGCGGTCATCGGACAACTCATCGAGTCCGACCGTCAATACATCTCTTAGTTGGCCTCCGAGGATTTTGACAGCAGTCTCGGCCTCCTTGAGTTCGCCGGCGATATCGCCCTTCTTCTGGTGCACCGTGATACCCACGGGGCGGCAAAAGGGCAGGGTCAGTTCCGCCGCTACCGGCAGTCTGGCCAGGGCGCGGGCGAGCACCAGGTTAAACGTCTCACGGTAGGATGTCTGACGGGCGGCGTCCTCGGCACGAGCGGTCACTACCTCGACCCGCTCGAGGGCCAGCCGGTGGACGAGTTCTCGAAGGAAGCTCGTCTTCTTGCCGACGGAGTCGAGCAGTACCAGTCTGGAGTGCGGCAATACCAGCTTGAGCGGGATTCCGGGAAGGCCGGCACCGGCGCCGACATCAATCATGTCGATGCCTGACCCGCCGTCCTCGAGCGCGCCCTTGACGGCGAGTACGACGGTCAGAGAGTCGAGAAAATGCTTGACCTGTACCTCATCGTAGTTGATAACGCTGGTGAGGTTGATGCGCTGGTTCCAGTCGGCAAGGAGGTGATAGAAAGTTTCGAACTGCCGGATTTGTGCTGGTGCGAGATTGATGCCGAGCTTTGCGGCACCCACGATGAGTTTTTCCACGGCATCAATTATACATGTATCGTTTCCCTCGTCGGAATCCCTTTTTCTTGTCAGGGGTAATGCCTGCATCCGTAGCTTGCGCCCGAATGCGTTGTTGTGCTATATTCCCTCGAGTCGGCGCCGAAGACGCCGGCATGACGGGCAAGCAGCCGCTAGGGGTGCCCCGGTGGGGGGTTAGGCTTCCTGCCGGTGCTTTTTGCTGAGACTTCGCTACGGCGGGGAACCCTTGGAACCTGAACTCGTTAATGCGAGCGTAGGGAAGCGGTGTTCTGAACCAGGGGCCTGGCGTGTCTGCTCGGGTTCCTGGTTTCTTGTTTTCGGAGGCTGTGGTGACCCAGCTGGAACTGGCCAATAAGGGTAGAGTCTCTCCGCAGATGCGGCATGTCGCTGCCGAAGAGCATGTCGCCGTTGAAGCGGTGCGGGCCGGGCTGGCCGAGGGTGTGATCGTGATACCGGCTAATCCCAGACATGAAAAGCTTGTCCCGTGCGGCATCGGCAAAGGACTCCGCACCAAGGTTAACGCCAACATCGGCACCTCATCCGATTTCGGCAATGTCAGAACGGAACTGGCCAAGCTGAGAGCCGCGGTCGCCGCCGGGGCCGATGCCATAATGGACTTGAGCACCGGGCGGAATATAGCCGGTGTCCGCCGGGCGGTAATCAAAGCCAGCACCATTCCGGTAGGCACTGTACCCATCTATCAGGCGGCTATCGAGGCTATTGAGAAGCGCGGTGCTATTGTTGCTATGACGGTCAAAGACATCTTCGAAGCTATCGAGCGGCAGGCGCTCGATGGGGTGGATTTTATGACCGTGCACTGTGGCGTGACACAATCGGCCATTGCCCGGCTGAAAGCGCAGGGCCGTGTTACCGATGTCGTCTCCCGCGGCGGTGCTTTTCTTATTGGATGGATGCTCCACAATGAGCGGGAAAACCCCCTCTACGAGCACTATGACCGTCTTCTCGGGCTTGCGCAAAAGTATGACGTCACTTTGAGTCTGGGTGACGGCATGCGGCCGGGGAGCCTGGCTGACGCCACTGACCGTGCTCAGGTTGAGGAACTGGTGATACTGGGCGAACTGGTAGATAGAGCGTGGAAGGCGGGGGTGCAGGTCATGGTGGAGGGGCCGGGGCATGTTCCGCTGGACCAGATTGTTGCCAATATCCAGCTTCAGAAAAGCCTGTGCCGCGGTGCGCCGTTTTACGTGCTCGGTCCGCTGGTGACCGATATCGCCGCCGGCTATGACCACATCACCGGCGCTATCGGCGGGGCCATTGCCGCGGCCGCCGGCGCCGACTTTCTCTGCTACGTGACCCGGGCAGAGCATTTGTCTTTGCCCGATGTTCAGGATGTGCGGAGCGGTGTTATTGCCTCTCGCATTGCCGCTCACGCTGGCGATATTGTCAAGAATGTGCCTGGCGCCAGGGAGCGCGACCGTCAGATGGCCGTAGCCCGTAAAAAGCTGGACTGGGAGTTACAGGCGAGACTGGCCCTTGACCCGGGTCGGGTGCGTGCCCTCCATGGTCGGCACGCCACAAAAAGTTCGGCCTGCAGCATGTGCGGTGACTATTGTGCCATGGAACTGGTGGGCAAGTATCTTAACGTCGCGGCGGTCAGGTGCTAAGTGAAGGCGGAGATACTTTCTATCGGTACCGAGTTATTACTCGGCCAGATTGAGAATACCAACTCGGCCTACATCGCCGGCCAGCTTCCGCTTCTCGGCCTCGACCTCTACTGGATTTCGACCGTGGGCGACAACCGTGTGCGCTTGCTTGAGGTTTTGAGGCGTGCCTGGGAGCGCTCCGATGTCGTTATCACCACCGGCGGGCTTGGCCCGACCCAGGGTGATATTACCCGTGAGGTGGTGGCCGAGTTTCTTGGAGAGAAGATGGACGTTATGCCTGCTCTGGCCGAGGCGATTAGGACCTTCTTTGCCAGTCGCGGTCTTCAGATGCCCGAGAACAACATGAAGCAGGCCATGGTTATCCCATCGGCGAAGCCCATGTTAAACCCGCTGGGGACGGCACCGGGATGGTGGGTGGAGCGAGAGGATAAAATCATGGTCATCCTGCCGGGCCCGCCCCACGAGATGCAGTTGATGTGGGATAAGGAGGTTTCACCGAGGCTCCGTGCACGTATTGCGGAGGTCATCTTCTCGCGAACGCTTAAGACCTTCGGTCTCGGCGAATCACGCATGGACGAGATACTGAGCCCTTACCTCGGTTCGGCTAACCCGACTCTGGCGACCTATGCCAAGACCGATGGCGTTCAGATACGCATTACGGCAAAGGGCGTTGAGCGCCGGGTGGTCGAAGAAATGGTGGCCAGGCGGGAAGCCGAGATCCGCGCCTTAGTCGGCGAATATGTCTGGGGGGTAGACAATGATACCATCGGGGATGTGGTTGGGAGACTGTTGATAACCAGGGGTCTAACACTGGCGACGATGGAGTCGTATACCGGCGGAGGCCTGGCTGAGGCCTTGAGCGTGGCTGCCGGTAGCTCGCAATATTTCCTTGGCGGCATCGTGGTCAACTCCGATGCCGCGCGGTCGGCCTTCGGCGTTGCCGTTTCGCCGGCGTCGTGTCAGGCTGAAAACGGGTCGAACTTGGCTGACGAAATGGCGGCGGTGGTGCGGCTGAAGCTTTCAGCGGATATTGGTGTGGGGATTGCCGGTGCCGTGGAATGCGGTGACAGGCACGCCGATAACGTGTATATTTCTATAGATAACGGACAGTCCCGGCGGAGCTTCGTCCGAAACTACCCGAGCTATCTCCGACTGGCCAAACAGAGAGCGGTCTATGCCGCTCTTTTTGAGTTGAGACGATTTTTGAACTGAGGTTAAGAAAATGCACCTGATTGTCGACGGTTACGGAAGCGATGCCAAAATACTCCAGGACGAGAAGTTCCTCTACGACTTTTTGGATACTTATCCAGCCCAGATTGGCATGACTAAGATTTCCCGGCCGATGGTTATCAGGTACGCGGGCAACAATCCGGAGGATTGGGGCATATCGGGCTTCGTGTTTATCGCCGAGAGCCATATCAGCGTGCATACCTTCGTCGAACCCCGGTACGTCAACATTGACGTCTTTTCCTGCAAGGGCTTCGAAGCCGAGAGAGTCCTTGCCGACCTTCGCGACAGGTTCAAACTGGTCGAGTTCCGTATTCATAAGATTGAACGCGACTGGGAGCC
>DAOUCU010000009.1:0-8639 GCA_034431935.1 Dehalococcoidia bacterium
CCAGGCCAGGCGGGCATTGGCCTCACGGCTCAGCTCCGGGATGCGACGCAGGCGGAGGGCTCCGTGAATAACCAGATTGCCTATCTTCATGACACTATTATATATAGTGTCACTAATCTATCTGGACGAGCTCATCAAAGCCTGCCAACTGATTCCAGCGGAAGACGTAAAGGCAACCAGACCCGTACCAAATCTCAACGGTCGTGACTGAGCTTAGAACCTTACCGCAGACCGAAAGGGTCGCAGTCCAACCTGGTTGTTTCCGTATCAGGGCTGAGTATTGGATGGCTGAACGGGCTGATTGGTCTGACTGGACTGTCCAGGCGGTTCGGACAGGATGTCGCGGATGTAATGCGCCAGCGCCGGATGCACATCGCAAACAAACATATCACCGGCGGCTTCGACGGAGAATGTCACCCTTCCTGGTCTCCGTGATGGGGTCCCGAACTTGCTCAGTCCGGTCTCGTCCCAGGGCATGCTGCGTCCGAGAACCTCTAACAGGCCTCTTACATCCCGTGGTTGATCCACAACCACCTCGTAGGGAAGGCGCACCGCGAGCTTCTTCAGTTGTTCCTGATTCAGCTTGATTCTCATCTTACACTTCGCTTTCCAAGCTCCGTTCTGTTTCGACCTTCTTGCCTACCGTCATGAGTCTAGCACAGGGTATAGCCGTAATCAATCGGCACCGCCCTCAAGTTGCTTGACATACCATATGGCAAATGCTACGGTTTGCCCGAAATGACACACAGCGACAATACAACAACGTCCGGGACCGGATACTGCTTTGAAATCGGCCCTATCCGACCTCCAAACGAGGGCCGCGAGTCTTCACTACTGATAAGGGTGACACGCAATTGCCCCTGGAACCGGTGCGAGTTCTGCCCGACGTACAAAGACTCCAAGTTCGAATACCGCGGCGTCGACCGGGTCAAAGCTGACATCGATACCATTAAAGCGATTGCCGACGGTCTCAAGGACGTTTCCTGGAAAGCCGGATATGGAGGTTCCATTAACGACGCTGTCATCGCCGACTTCGTTCACAGTCATCCCGAGTTATACGGTACGGGGCGCGTCAGTCAGGAGATACAACAAAGCCGTCTACAAAGCTTGATGAACGTGGCTAACTGGCTTGTCTCCGGTGGTGCCACGGTGTTTCTACAGGACGCCGACAGCCTTATCATGCGCACCCCGGAGCTGGTGGAAATACTTGGTCATCTGAAAGCCTCCTTCCCCAAAATCGAGCGTATTACCTCTTATGCCCGCGCCAAGACACTGTCAAGAAAGAGCCTAGAAGAACTTACGGCCCTGCATGAGGCGGGACTTACCCGACTACACGTCGGACTCGAATCCGGTTGCGACGAGGTCCTCGCCTATATTCAAAAAGGGGTGACCGCTCGCGAGCACATCGAGGCCGGTAACAAAGTCATCAAAGCCGGCTTCGAGCTTTCAGAGTATGTAATGCCGGGTCTTGGAGGTCGGCGACTTTCGGAAAGGCACGCCAGGGATACTGCCGAAGTGCTTAATCGGATCGGGCCTAATTTCATTCGTCTTCGCAGTCTTATTGTCCGTGGCAATACGCCGCTTCACGGCAAGTTGGAAAGAGGCGAGTTTGAGCCTCTTTCCGACGATGAAGTCGTAGCTGAAGTCCGGCTTCTTGTCGAACTAATCAATTGCCGCTCCTATCTGGCAAGCGATCACATGTCCAATCTTCTTCTTGAGATCGAGGGGCAACTACCTGAGGATAAACCTCGTATGCTCGAGACGATTCGACGCTATCAGACCATGTCCCAAGGCGACCGTCTCAAGTTCCAATTGAAACGCCGTCTTCGCTCCTATCTGAATGTCTACGGCGGACTTCCGCCAGAAATAGACCAGAAGGTACAAGCGGCATTTAACGGAATCGAACGCGGCACTGAAGACGCCCCGGAAAAAGTCGGCGAAGCACTATCTCTGCTCAAGGACGCCTTCATCTGAGGGAACCAGTGGAAGGAAACCGGCATCAGGTAGTCATCAACGGCGTTACGGTTACACTCGTACGTGGTGATATTACACAGCAAACAACCGATGCTATCATCAATGCCGCCAATTCGAGCCTGATGGGCGGCGGCGGAGTCGACGGCGCAATTCACCGTGCAGGTGGGCCAGCTATCCTTGAAGAGTGTAAGCAGATTGTCGCTCGCCAGGGCCGTCTACCGCCAGGAAAGGCTGTGATCACCACCGGCGGCAAGCTCAAAGCAAGATTCGTCATTCATACCGTTGGCCCCATCTGGAAGGGCGGTAATTACGGCGAACCTGAGGTGCTTGCCAGTGCTTATCGTGAAAGCCTGCGACTTGCTTCAGAGCACAATTTACGAAGTGTATCATTCCCATCAATCAGCACCGGGGCCTACGGCTACCCGGTCTCATCGGCGGCTGAGACGGGCCTGAAAACTGTGATTGCCTACATAAGGAGTGAGCGGTCATCGCTTCGTGAAGTAGTATTCGTTCTCTTCGATGGGGTAACCTTTCATGCCTATGCCAGCGTATTGAAGACTCTGACCCACAGCAACCCGCCTACATCTCCTCCTTGAACTCGCCGAACTGCGCCGCTACTTTTTTGGCGGAGTCCTCCTGACCGTGTGGTACCGGAACACGCACCACATAACCGCCTGTGGCACATGCACTGCGACCGGGGTACCGGAATTCAATATACGCCCCACGATCCCATATACAGCTGACTTTCTCCAGCCTTCCTCCAACCGTCTTCCACGAATGAAACACTCCATTCAAGTAAACGCCGTCCTTGCCAACAAAGGCTTCCCCAACCCGGTTGCGGCTGCGCCGGTAATGCACGGTGGCAACAACCAGCACCACCAGCAACAGAAGAGCAAGAAGCAAGGGCAAGACAACCAGCACTATCATCAACGAGTCCGGCCTGAAGATGACAAAGGCAAACCATACGATGACAGTAATAGCAGTAATCAGATAGAAGAGTCGCCACCGCACGCGTTTACCACTGCGATGCTCTGCCTCGACATACTCCTTCCATTCTTCGGCGGTGTACTTCCAGTGTGTAATGAGGTTTTCTCCGGAAACCAGCCGGTCAAGTTGTCTCGCGCGCTGCATACAAATGATTCCAGCGATAACCGATGCCGGCAAAAGAATAAAGCCGAGGAATCCTAAGGCGAAACCGCCATGTAATTCGTCTAGGCCAAGCGGAATCGGCAGGACAATCATCAGAAGGCCGACCACGGCCACTACAAACCAGACGACCGCCAGCCTTCTTTGAGGATTCTTCACGCGATACTTACCGTTTCCAGCTTGAGAACAGACTACCTGCGTTTCATCACATAGCTATGCAGGGGAACGCCAAGGTTCTCCGCTACCGGCTTGCACTTGGCCATCAGGCAATGGAAAGTCCGTCCCCGCGCCGGCAATTCCGTCAGCGATTCGTAATAGCCCATACCCTTGGCAAAAACAAGATCTACGGCGTTAAACGCCGCGCGAAACTCGGCCGAAGCGGCGTTGAAGTCAATTCCTGGCGTGGCTGTGCCGGTTGTCATGATTTCGCCAATCTCGTCCTGCAGACCGGCATATCGGATTTCTTCAACCGTTGTGTCGTCCTGAACAGCAGACGATTTGACCACGTAGATAACACGAGCGGTCTGACGGAGCATTTTCAGCAAGGGTACGTCGAATATCATCTCGCCAGCGTTATCGGCAAGGAAGAGAATATCCCGCGCCCCTTTGACAGCCAGAGCAAATTCGTCCGTGTCATCAACAGTAAACTCAAGGGGCCGCACCATATCCGCCTTGATAGCTTCAACATCCCGGAAGAAGTCCACAGTATTGCCGAGCGCGGCAAGCCTGACGCAGTCCGACAATCCACCGCCGTATTGTCGGCTAATTACGGGGAAAAGCTCATGGGCAACTTCAATCTCCCTTACTTTCATCTCCCAGTACGGGTCCGGGTTGCCCGTACCTTCACGGATTGTTCGATGCACTGCCGTGGCAACAATGATGGAGACCCGCTGCGTCGAAAACTGTTCGTCAAGGACTCGCAAAGCCCTTTCCAGCGTCATCTTCCGGACGCCTTCATTAGGGGTCGCCAACTCAACCGCCTGACGCGCGAGGCGTTGAAGACAGACACGACACTCCGGTGTAGCTTTCATCACCTAGTCCCGGGGACAGGAACTACCTGTTGAATCTCTTCGCCCCTTTGAATATTATGTCAACACTCAATACGCCACGCATTAGCAAACACGGCCAACCGACTCCCCCGCACGAAGCATACCACGGCGACTCCGGTCTCACCGGCCAGCCTGAGCGCAAGTGAGGTCGGCGCAGACCGGGAGACTACAAACGGTACGCCGCGTTTCGCCGCTTTCAGCAGAATCTCCGATGAGACACGGCCGCTGGTCAGCAGAGCAAGGTCGGCAGCCACAACACCATCTAGCAAGCATTGGCCAAACACCTTGTCCACCGCGTTGTGACGGGCAATATCCTCGCAAAAGACAACTATCTGTTTAGCATCGCAAAGAGCCGCGCTGTGAACGCCTCCAGTGGCACGATACAGGGATGATCTCCGTTGGAACTCCCGCATCAGGTTCATCAGTACATCTGCCTTTGCCGTAACCGTCGACGACACCTTCGGCTGGCTGGCTGCATCTGCAATGCTATAAAACGAGGTGCCCCGCCCACAGCCGGAGGGCACTAACCTTCGTCCTAACATCTCCCTGGCATATTTCCGCTCCAGTGCCGATTCAATCCAGACCCTGCCCTTAGCCTTATCCACTACCAGCTTTGTCATTTCATCACGGCTGCCCAGCAGACCTTCAGACTCAAGAAATCCAAGCGCCAGACAGTCCAGTTTCTCCGGCGTGCAAAGGAGAGTTACCACCTCATCACCATTCAGATAAATCGTCAGCGGGAATTCGGTCACAACCAAATCTGTTGATTCTGTCCTCGTTCGCCCGTCAAACTTGACAACCGGCACTTTCACCGCCGCATCACTTGCGGAAAACTCAGCCATAGCATCGATTGTTCCGTTCATCAGTTGCGCTCCAGCATAGATAGCTTTTCGGGTCCCTTATCCACCTGCAACTCCTAGCAGACCGCCAGTGCCTAACCAATAGCAGAGGATATACCCACCGGAGACCACCAGCAACCCGCCGCTAATTCTGCCCACAAACGGCACAAGACGCACCAGCCACCGTTCTAGCGCTTCCTTCAAGAACATGGCCGCCATAGCCACTCCGATGAGGATGATTGCCATTCCTAGCGAGTAGAAAAGGAACTGCAGGGCGCCAGAGACAAATCCTCGGGCGGCAAAGGCACTGACGACAACTACCAGAAAGACCGGCAGAGTACAGCTCAATGCAGCCAGTCCGTAGGCTATACCAAAGAGCAGATAGCCAAGAAGCCGTCCGCTACGCACACCCCGTATTCTAATTGCTGTCTGCCCAAAAACACCAAGACGGAAATGGCCTCCTGATAACAGCCAACCTCCGACACCAATCAACGTCAGCCCGATAACAACCACCAGCCATGGTACTGCTGGAAGGAGTACCTGCCCAGCCGTCCCAACAAGCACACCAACGACCACCGATAGCAATGTATACCCGAGGGTGACCACCAAACTGAAGAACAAAGCCCGAAGTACCCGCCTCGACCTTAACTGCCTCTCCTCCCCCGTCTCAGCAAGATACAGGGACAGGTACGAAGGCAACATAGCCACACTACACGGACTAAACATTGTCAACATGCCGGCAATCACAGCATACGCGTATGGGAAATACTCCATAACGCCGTCGGACAACTAACCCGACTCCATCTCTCAAATACGCTAAAGTTCGGCACCAGAAAAACACTGGCGAGTAATCACATTGCGCCGCGGCGCAGTCGGCACTCCTGGCCCTCCTCGCAAGCCTCGCACTCCAGCTGAAGCGTCGTATGGCCGATGGAGTATTTTTCCCAGAGCATGTCGCCAATATCATCGACAAGCTGCTGACACTCTCCAAGATGCCGGTCGTCAGTCAGCACATGTGCACTCAATGCATAGACACCGGAACTGATAGTCCAGACGTGGATATCATGCATGTCCCTCGCTCCGGTAATAGCCTTAACCTCATCAGCTATTCTGTCGATATTGACATGCTTCGGCACCGACTCAAGAAGGATATTGCTCGAATCCCACAGCAAACTGACGGCGCCGCGAAGAATCATTACCGTAATGCCAAGGCTGACTATCGGGTCAACGATGTTCCAACCGGTAAATGAGATAATAACCGCGGCAACGATGACACCGACGGACGATATGGCATCGCTCAGCATGTGCCAGAAGGCCCCGCGGATGTTCAGGTTATGCCGGCTTCCTCCGTGAAGAATAGCGATACCGGCACCGTTGGCTATCAAACCAATGACGGCGATGATAAGCATTAACCCACCACTCACTTCCGTCGGTTCGAAAAGCCGGTGATAAGCTTCATAGACGATATAAGCGGCTACTAGAACCAAGATGGCGCCATTAGTCAGCGCCGCCATGATTTCCGCACGGTAGAAACCAAACGTACGGGTCGAAGTCGGAGCCCTTCTGGCCAGTCTTAAGGCAACAAGGGCCAACCCCAGTGCCAGGGTATCGGTGAGCATGTGGCCGGCATCACCGATGAGGGCAAGGCTTCCGCTGATAATGCCCCCAACAACCTCAGCCACAAAGACGACGGCCGTTATGATGAGTGCTATTACCAGCCGCCGCTGATTGGATTGCGAGGTCACGTCAATGTGGCTATGCGAATGCCCGGAATGACCGTGCGCATCGTGCCCGGTATCCTCATCCGGGTGCTCATGAAGCTCATCATGCCCAGACTGGTGCCCGTGGGTCATATTGCTCATCCATATCTCCCTTGGATTTGCTGTCGTCCACCGCCTTAGAATTTGTCGAGTATACCGCCGCAACTCAACTAGCGTCAATTACCGTCGTGCAGACGAAGTTCCTGACGATGGGAGAATCCTTTGCTGTTGTCCAGATACAGTATTCGCTCTGGCGTCAGCCGGTAGATTGAAAAGGCTACATCCTTTCCTCTAATTGCCATCCTTGACAGCAACTTCCCCGGTGAAATGAAAAAGTCACGAACGAACGGGAACTTTCGCAGATACAGTCCCACAGCCTTGACCCTCTCCACAGTCGATGACACTTTGGTTACTGTACCTTCCAGCTGTATACCGCGTATCTTTTGCCACTCGCCGGGGTCTTCGTTTATCGCCGCGGCCACCCACCGATTTGACGAAATGAGACTCGAATGCCTGGTGGTATCATCTGAGAGAAAATAGAGATTTAATGAACGATCGTGAACATAGAAAACCGCCGCGGCCCACGGTCTGTTTCCATCCGTCACAGCCAGCACCATGCTGTTATGGACCGCCAGATAAGATGTTATCTCAGACCTCAGGTCCTTTGCTTTGTTGCTTTTCATCATGATTGCGTATTATAGACTATTTGACGCCGCCAAGCTGATGGTGGTAACTTGCCGTTAATGCCGCTTCATGACGGTTTTGGAACGGTGTGTTAAACCGATGTACCACGCGGATATAGTCATTATTGGGGCTGGAGCAGTCGGGCTGGCCGTTGCCGCCGAAGTGGCGCGCCACGACCGTGCTGTCTATGTCCTTGAGAAAAACGAGCGCTCCGGACTCGAGACCAGCAGTCGCAATAGCGGAGTAATTCATGCCGGTCTTTACTATCCGCCAGGTTCCCTCAAAGCAAGTCTCTGCCTGGAAGGTAACTCTCTACTGTACAAGATATGCCATGAGGTCGGCATTGGTTGCCGCCGACTCGGTAAAATCGTCGTAGCCGCCAATGATGCCGAGAGTCACCATCTGGAAGCACTCTATAAGAATGCCTTAGATAGTGGAGCAATCGGACTCCAGTGGCTATCACGTAGTGACCTCAAGCGGCTTGAACCCAATGTAGAAGGGACGGCTGGTCTCTTTTCGCCAAATACCGGAATCATTGACGCTCACGGCCTTGTAAATTACTTTGCCGGGTTAGCCCGCGACCGGGGAGCCACAATAGTTTATCGTACTGAGGTAACTGGGGTTTCAAAGGTGCAAGGCACTCTCCGGATAGTCTTCAAAGATACTCAGGGAACAGCGAGCATTGATGCGAAAGTGGCGATCAACTGCGCCGGTCTGTATTCAGACAGAATTGCGGCAATGGCTGGTATCGATGTTGATGCAGCTGGCTATCGTCTCTACTACTGCAAAGGCCAGTATTTCAGCGTTAACCGGGCAAAAAGCCGGCTCTTAAAGCGGCTCATCTTCCCTGTTCCAAAACATCTCGGCCCCGGCATCGGCGTCCATGTGGTTATGGACCTGGACGGACGTATGCGGCTTGGTCCCGATGCTCAGTACGTCCCAACGATAGATTACGCAGTGTCCGATGGTGACCGTAAGACATTTTGCGACTCAGTGAAGCCGTTCCTGCCGTTCATTGATTACGACGACCTTGAACCTGAGAGCGCCGGCATTCGCCCCAAACTTCAGAAGCCTGGCGGCCCTACCCGCGACTTTGTCATCTGCAACGAAACCGACAGGGGAATGCCGGGCCTGATCAATCTTATCGGTATTGAGTCTCCTGGTCTTACTGCCGCTCCGGCTATTGG
>DAOUCU010000010.1:0-28777 GCA_034431935.1 Dehalococcoidia bacterium
CAGGCCGATAAGGCCGAAGCGACTATCGATGACGGCATCCTGACCGTGACTATTCCCAAGTCGCCGGGCGCGGCACGTAAGACGATTAAGGTCAAACCGGCAGCTAAGGCCGAAGCCAGGAAGCTAGTGGCCAAGAACGAGGAGAAAAAATAATCTACTGGCGTTGAGAAGCTCCACCCTTCTCCCCGAGCAGCTGGACGAATTGCCGGAGTATGCGTGCCGTTGCTCCCCATATGATGCGTCCCTGGTAATCTATGGAGTAGGTGACAGTCTGGGATTTTCCATCGGAAGTAGCCTCCTGCCGCCAGTTTTTGGGGTTGAGAAGGTAGGTCAGGGGAACGTTGATGATCTCCTCCACTTCGCAGCCGTCGCTCATAAGGTCGTAAGGGTGGTGGATGTATCCGACGAACGGCCTGACGACATAGCCCGAAGTGGTGACCTGGTCATCGAGTTCGCCAAGTATTTCGATATCTTCCGGCTTGATGCCAACCTCTTCACGGCTTTCTCTTAAGGCGGTGGTCAGCAGGCTGGTTTCGCCCTTGTTGGGCCGGCCGCCCGGAAAGCAAAACTGACCTTTGTGAAAGGTAACGTTCTGTGAGCGCCTGGCGAAGACGATGTGACATTCCTCCATCTCACAGAAGATGGGGACGATGACCGCGGCTGGCGCAAGTTTGCCCGGTTCGATACGCTTCTTCTGGTAAGAGGTGAGAATCTGGTGAATGGTCTGCTTGTCCATGGAATCAAGAAATGATAGCACGGGTAGGGGGTGGGTGTCACATCATGACCGGATGTACCTAATTTGACACACAGCAGGTGTCGGGGGTAAGGCTGGTTGGCTATGGAAAGTTGTCTCGCTTCAGTCAGATGGACTATACTGATGGTTTGAGGTGTAGCGACTATGGCATCGGTCAAGGACTATTATGAAATACTGGGCGTGTCGCGGGACGCGTCAGACGAGGATATTAAGAAGGCTTTCCGGCGGCTGGCATTCCAGTGCCACCCGGACCATAACAAGGAACCGGGGGCAGAGGAACAGTTCAAGCAGATAAACGAAGCTTACCAGGTCCTGTGCGATCCGGAGAAGCGTGCCAACTATGACCGCTACGGGCGGGCCGATGTGGAGAACGCCGGGTTCGGCGGTTTTGACTTCGGTGGATTCGGGGATATTTTTGAGTCCTTCTTCGGCGGGGCCGCCGCTACCCAGTCACGACGGGCACAACGCGGTAGCGATCTCCAGGTTAGGCTGGTTATTACTTTTGAAGAGGCTGTATTCGGTTGTGATAAAGAAATCGAGGTGTTGCGGACTGAGGTATGTAGAGGTTGCCGCGGAACCGGCGCCGAAGGTAGCGGTGGTCGTGAGCGTTGTCCCAATTGCGGTGGTACCGGTCAGGTGAGGCGTACTCAGCAGAGCATCTTCGGGCGTTTTGTTCAGGTGGTGCCGTGCAGCCGGTGTCAGGGCACGGGAAGCATCATTACCAGGTCGTGCCAGGTATGTCGGGGCACTGGTCGGGAGAGCGTGAAGCGGAAGCTGGTAGTGCCTGTTCCTGCCGGAGTTGAGGACGGATTCCAGCTTGAAATGACAGGAGAGGGAGAAGCCGGTTTGAATGGCGGCCCGCGAGGTAATCTCTACATAGTCTTTTCAGTCAAACCTCACCGGTTCTTTAAGCGCGAAGGCGCTAACATCATCTACGAGTTGCCCCTGAACATCGCCCAAGCTGCCCTTGGCGCCGAGGTCGAAGTCCCGGTAGTTGAAGGCAAGACGGTAATGCTCAAGATTCCCGCCGGTGTGCAGTCGGGACGGGTTCTGAGAATTAAGGGCAAGGGCGCGCATGTCCTTGAGGGCCGCGGCCGCGGTGACCAGCTGGTGGTGGTACGGGTAGTGACGCCAAGGTCGCTTGACGCCAGACAGAGAAGGCTTCTGGAAGAACTGGCCAAAGTCTTGCCGGCAGAGAAACTCGGCACGGATGAGGCGGGGGAAGCCAAAAACTAGGGCATTCTTAACTGGCGGTCAACCGTCGGCTGCAGTGATACGAGCTTGCGGAACTGGGCTACGCCCTCCTCCGGACTCAACCCTTCGTAGAGTACCCGGTAAATAAGGCTGGTAATGGGCAGGTTCAGCTTTAGCGTACTGGCCATGTTCATCAGTCCGACGGTGGTATCAACACCTTCAGCTACGTTTGGGGTATCCGCAATAACATCAGCCAGCGGTTTGCCGCGTCCCAGATCGCATCCTACAGTGTGGTTACGGCTGAGTGGGCTGGCGCATGTAGTGAACAGGTCGCCGAGACCGGCGATACCATAAAAGGTCGACTCTTCAGCCCCGCACGCCATACCGACCGAGACCATTTCTGCCCATCCGAGGGCGATGAAGGCTCCCTTGGCGTTATCGCCAAGCTGCATGCCATCGACTATGCCAGCGCCGAGAGCGATAATGTTTTTTAAGGCTCCGCATAATTCAACGCCGATGACATCACTGCTGGTGAAGACATGAAAATCCGGGGTATTGAGCATATCCCGGGCGGCCAGTGCGGTCCTGGCTTCGTGGGCGGCAACGATGGTGACGGCCGGTAATCCCTGGGCGACCTCACGGGCCAGGTTGGGGCCGGAAAGTACGCCTATTCTTGGCCATGACGATGGGTCAAGTTCCTCGGCCATCACCTCTGTCATTCGCTTGCCAGTGTGGGCTTCTATGCCCTTGGCGGCGCTGATAAGGATGGTCGAAGGGTCTATAAGATTGCGGAACTGCCGGACGTTCTGGCGCAGGCTTTGAGCGGGGACTGCCCATATGATAATGCTGGAGTCTTCAAGTGCCTCGCTGGGGGAGCTGATGTAGCTTAGATTGCAGTGGCCGTTCCGTTTCTGGCTGGACTCTGTAGCTTCGGCTTCGTTTCGTGCCCAGATGTGGACCTGACAGCCCTTGCTGGCGAGGAGCCCGCCGAGGGCAGTTCCCCAGGATGTTGTGCCAATGATGGTGGCCTTGAGCATGTCAAAAGTCAGCAAACTGGTGGTGAAGCAATGAGCCGCAACCCATAAGGATGGTTCGGTTCATGGGTTCAAGATAAGGCGCTCAAGCGCGTAGTTGTTCTGCCTTTTCCCCGATGCGCCGCTCGGTGCCAGCAAGCAGCCGCGAGATGTTGTCGCGGTGCTGGTAGAAGATTAGCAGGGTGGCGATTAGGCCGTAAAGGAGGTATATCGGCGGGAAGCCGTTGAAAACGGTAAGAACGGCGATGAGGGTCCAGATAGCAATGGCGCCGACGATGGAGCCGAGCGACATGTAGCGGTAGATAATGACTACCAGCAGGAGCATCTCGCCGCCAAACAGTGCTGTGAGAGGTGACATGGCGAACCAGCTGCCGAAGAATACGGCCACCCCACGGCCTCCGTGGAGCTTGAGAAACGCTGACCAGTTATGGCCGGCCATCATAGCCAGAGCCGCCATTACCTGAGCGACCTGCCAATCGAGTTGGAACTGACCAATCTGCACCACGGTATCTCCCCAGAACATGCCCGCCAAGTACACACCAAGCGCACCCTTGCCGAGGTCGCCAATCATGGCCAGAGCTGCGGCCCTCTTACCCGCCGTGCGCAGGACGTTGGTTACGCCAATCTTGCCGCTCCCGTATTTGGTGACGTCAACACCGCTCCGCATCTTGGCGGCGATGACGCCGAATGGGATGGAACCGAGAAGATACCCGAAAATCAGGATAGCGGCGATCTTGAGGGCGATCATACCTGCCTGACTCCTCTGGAAGTTTTACGGGATGACTTCTTGAAAACCATGGCCAGCGGCGTGCCGGTAAAAGCGCAGAAACGCCTCAGGCTGTTTTCAAGGTATCGCTGGTATGAGAAATGTACTAGCTTTGGTTCGTTCACTTGTATGACGAACGTTGGAGGATTAATGCCTTCCTGATAAGCATCGTATACCTCCAGACTGCCCGTGCCCCTTCTCAACGGAGGGTGCTCCGTATAGGCTTTCCTAATAATAGCACTTACGGTTTCGTATGGCAACTTTGTGCTCCGCTGACGCCAGACATCAATAGCACTGGCCAGGACTTTGCGCACTCCGTCGCCGGTTAAAGCCGAGGCAAAGACAATAGGGGCGAAGGCGAGGGATTTGAAACGTCGTTCGATGGACCTCCGATACTCCTCACGACGTTCTTCAGGCACCAGGTCCCACTTGTTGGCGACGACGATGACGCCTTTACGCGCCTCGACTACATAGCGTGCTACGTGGATATCCTGGGCAGTGGCCAACTCGCTGGCATCGATAGTCAGCAGGGCGACGTGGCACTGGCTGATAGCGCGTAGAGCGCGAATGACGCTGTAGTACTCGATGCCGGCTTCGATGCGGCCGCGGCGCCTGACGCCGCCGGTGTCAATTAGCATGACGTCTTGTTTCTGATAGCGCAAGACGGTATTAACGGCGTCGCGGGTTGTACCGGGGGTATCACCTACGATGACCCGCTCCCTGCCCAAGATTCTGTTGAGCAGAGTGGACTTGCCGACGCCGGGGCGACCGACGATGGCTAGCTTAGGTATCTCAGCTTTATCATCAGTCTTCTCTGTCGGCATGACTCCGGGTATCAGGAGAGCCAAGGCCTCTCTGAGGTTGGCAATGCCCCGTCCGTGGAGGGCAGAGATAGGAATGACACAGTCGATGCCAAGGCGGTAAAACTCGCCAGTCTCGGCTTCGAGTTTCTCGTTATCCGCCTTGTTGACTGCGGCAATGACGGGCTTGTTGGAGCGGCGCAGACGCTCGGCAATTTCCATGTCGGCGGGGACGAGACCATCGGTGACGTCGAGGAGGAAGATGATGACATCCGCTTCTTCAATGGCCATTTCCGCCTGTGACCTTACTCTAGCGGCGATAGCGGTGGAAGGTTCAGGTTCGAGTCCGCCGGTATCCACGAGGGTGAAAGGGCGCCCTTCGATGACGACGTTAGCAAAAATACGGTCGCGGGTGGTACCCGGGATATCGCTGACAATAGCCACTTTTTTGCCGAGAAGGCGATTGAAGAGGGTTGACTTGCCAACGTTGGGACGGCCAACGATGGCAACAATGGGGGTCATAGTTTGTAGAGCTTGGCCAGGATGGCTTTCTGCATGTGCAGGCGGTTTTCCGCCTGGTCGAAGACAACTGAAGCGGGCTTTTCGAGGATGCCGTGGGCAACCTCTTCGCCGTGATGGGCAGGTAGGGGGTGCATTATGATGACATCCTTTTTGGCCTGGGATATGAGGGTAGAATTCACCTGATAGCCGGCGAAGATACTGCGTCGCTGTTCCGCTTCGCTTTCCTGCCCCATGCTCGTCCAGACGTCGGTATAGATGATGTCAGCTTCCCTGACGGCTTCGGATGGCTTGTTGCTCATGGTCAACCTGGCGCCGGTCTGTAGACCGAGCTTTTTGCTCTTGTCCGCAAGTTTGGCGTCCATTTCGTATCCTGACGGGCTGGCGATATTAAAGTTCATACCGGTGAGCATTGAGGCGAGGCAGAGGCTGTTGGCGCAGTTATTGCCGTCGCCGATATAGGCCAGTGTCAAGCCCGTCAGGCGCCCTTTCTTTTCGAAGATGGTCATGATGTCGGCAAGTGCCTGACACGGGTGCTCCAGGTCAGAGAGTGCGTTAATGATAGGGATACTGGCGTATTCGGCCATGAGTACTAGGGACTTCTGTGAGAAAGTACGGGCGATGATGCCGTTAACATAACGTGAAAGGACACGTGACACGTCCTGGACTGACTCTCGTTTGCCCAGGCCGACCTCGGCGGGCGACAGGTATATGGCGTAGCCGCCGAGCTGGCGGATGGCCAGTTCGAAGCTGACCCTGGTGCGGAGTGACGGCTTTTCGAAGAGGAGAGCAATGGCCTTACCCTCGAGGACACGCGACGGCATACCCTTCTTGAGTTCGACGGCCAGATTGATAAGCTCTTTAATCTCAGCGGCGCTGAAGTCAGCCACCGAGAGCAAGTCACGCTTCATAATTCGAGTTTCCATACCTAGCAAACGGTGTAGGTATTAAGTATAGCATAGTGGATGATAGACAGTTTAGCCCCAATGAGGTCACGTTAGGGCAGCCTGAGCAAGACTGTGCTTCGGGCAAGGGGTTCTCAATGAAAGTGCCTGCGATTGTTGGTATTAATGCCGTGAGCGGCTCAGGAAGACCTTGTCGAACCCGGGCAGGGAACAAAGAGGGTGGCCAGTCGTTTTTTCGAGGCAATTTCTATAGAGTGTTATGGGACAGAACCGGTGTTTCTCAGAGGGTCTTTGTATTGAGTATTGTGACTACTGCGAAATTGGGTTACGCATCATGCAAATGTTTGAGCCGGTCGAGACTAGAGTTCATGTTAGCATGGGGGTCAATGGTAGCCCCAATCCTCCGGGTAGGGAAGAGGAAGCAAATCGTCTTCACGCCGCGCGGGGACTCGGTAAGAGACTGCTGAGAAAACTAGTGACCGGAGATTCCGGTGCTCTGCTAGCAACCGCCGGGCAGGCGAGGAGGCCGGGCAAGTTTAATGTCAGGGCAATGAAATCACGGAGTCCGCTATCAGATGCTTCGCCACAGCATGACGCAGGGTTTTGCTGAGCCTACGCGTTGGCTTTGAGTTTTTCCAGAGTGGCTTCAGAGAAGTCGAGGTTTGAAGCGACCTTCTGGACATCATCAAGCTCTTCAAGGCGCTCGAGGAAGTTGAGTACTTTGGCGGCCTCCTCCCCTTCGAGCAGTACGGTATTCTTGGGTTCCATCAGGACTTCGGCGGAGGAGACAGGTCTTTTGGCCTCAATGGCCTTTCTGATAACTTCGAGATCTTTGGGCTTGGTGTAGATTTCGACATAGCCTTTCTCTATTTTGACATCTTCAGCGCCCCACTCGATGGCGGTCATGGCCAGGTCTTCAGCTTCTTTGCCAGTGGCGTCAACAGTAATGACGCCCTTGTTTTCGAAGAGCCATGAGACACTACCGCTGGCGCCTAGGCTGCCCCCAAAGCGTGTAAAGAGACTTCGCACTTCCTGGACGGTGCGGTTACGGTTATCGGTCACGGCTTCGACCAGGATAGCGACGCCCTTGGGGCCGTAGCCCTCAAAGGTGATTTCAGTAAGCTGGCCGGCACCTTCGCCACCGCCGGTGCCCTTCTGGATAGCACGGTTGATATTCTCGCTGGGCATGTTAGCGTCGCGGGCTTTCTGAATCGCCAGCCTGAGGCGGAAATTGGCTTCAGGATTGCCACCGCCTTCCTTGGCGGCGACGATGATTTCACGTGTCAGCTTGGTGAAGGTCTGCCCGCGTTTGGCATCGTCGGCGCCTTTCTGCCGCTTTATTTTTGACCATTTAGAGTGCCCTGACATCGCCTCACCTCACTAGTAAACAAGTAGGGCCTATTATCTTAAGAGGGCGGAGCCCTCTTATCAATACCCGCTAGGATGCCCGGGTTTTGGAAAGATTGCGGCTATCCGACGCCGGGGAGTGGGACACGGTTAGGAATTCTAACATTTCCGTTAAAATGGGTAAACCGCTATTTAAGGTGGTCCAGGAACTCGATGAAGGCCGAGTTAAAGTCTTCCGGAAACTCCAGCATGGAAGCGTGGCCACCCGGCAGTGTAATGAACTTCGAGCCGGGCGTGAGCTGGTGTGCCTGGCGCTGGGAACTAACGGGGGCCACGGCATCGTGCTGGCCGGCGATGAAGAGAGTGGGGCATGTTATTTCTTGAAAAGGAAGCTGGCTGGGGAACCCACGGCCAATGCCCATAAGCCGGGCCAGGTCTTCCAGCCGGTTGGCCGCCTTGATGTTCAGGTAGCGCTGGAACTCAGCCGGGTTTTTTTCACGAAAGCCGGGGGAGAAGCACCGTAAGGTCATGGTTTCGGCGATGGCTGTGATGTCTCCCCGGCCGAGCAGTTCGATAATGTGCTGCTGATCGGCGACTAAATCAGCCGGCGGTTTGCCAATACCCCCGGAGCATCCAGTCAGCACAAGTGCCCGGAGCTGTTCGGTATGGGTTACAGCAAACATCGTCGCTACCCAACCGCCCATTGAGTAGCCGGCGATAACGGGCCGGTTCAGCTCGAGGACCTCGATGAGACCGATCAGGTCATTGACCAGGGTTGAGAGTGTGTATTCCGCTTCGCCAAAGTCCGTCTGGCCGAAACCACGCATGTCGTAAGCGGTGACGCGGTATCTGGAAGATAGAGCCCGGAACTGGTGCTGCCACATGGTGAGATTGTCGGGCGAGCCATGGATGAGGATAACATCGGAACCATGCCCGGCCATCTCATAGTTAACGCGGATGTCATTAACGGTGACTCTCATTACCGCCTCATCCTATGTCAAATATCTTACCCGGGTTCATAATATTGTCCGGGTCGAAAGCCCGCTTGATGGTCTTCATGGCTTCGATAGTGGCTTCATCAACGGTGGCGCTGAGGTAAGCCTTTTTGTCGTAGCCGATGCCGTGCTCACCGGAGACGGCGCCGCCAAAGGACCCGCCGGCTGCGTAGAGGTCACACATAACCATTTTCAGCCGGGCGTTCCACTCGACCCGGTCAATGATACCACGTCCAAAGGGGTGGATGTGGATGTTGCCATCGCCAGCGTGGCCGTAGGCGATTATCGGCAGGCCGTGTTCCTGTGAGATTTCCTTGACGCGGGCGATAAAGTCGGCGATACGGCTTCGTGGTACGACGATGTCGGCCAGCTCCATCAGGCCGATGTTCTTGATGGTGGGATAGAACTTTTCTCTGGCTTCGAGCAGGTGTTTACGGGCGCGTTCGCCAGCGGGAATATAGACATCCACGGCGCCATGACGCTGGCAAACGGCGCCGACGCGCCTGGCGGTATCAAGGACTTCCTCTTCCGTTGCGCCCTCGAGGATAATAAGAAGATAGGCGGGATGGCCTGGAAGAGGGATATCGATATGGGCACTTTCACGTACCATGCGGACGATATCGTCCTCCATGAACTCGATACCGATGGGAAGGATGCCTTCGCGGAGGATGGCCGGCACGGTGCCGATGGCATCTGCCAGGTTGTTGTAGGGGATGAAAAGGACCTCCCGCTTATGGGGTAAAGCCATGAGCTTGAGGATGGCTCTGGTGATCATGGCCAAGGTACCTTCGGAGCCGATGATGACTTGGGTGAGGTCATAGCCGGAGGAGCACTTCACGAACTTACCGCCGGAGCGGATAACCTTTCCGGAAGGGAGCACGGCTTCGATGCCGAGGACGAAGTGGCGGGTAACGCCATACCTGACGGCTCTTATGCCGCCGGCATTGGCGGCGATGTTGCCGCCGATAGTGGCCGTCTTCTCGCCAGGGTAGAGAGGGTAATAGAGTCCTTGCGCCTCAACCGCCTGTTGAAGCTGGTCGAGAGTAACCCCTGGTTCGACTTCGGCGGTGAAGTTGGCCCCGTCGATTTCCAGGATGCGGTTCATGCGCTCGGTGGAAAGAAGGATGCCGCCGTAAATAGGTACGGCGCCGCCGCTGAGGCCAGTGCCGGCACCGCGCGGTGTCACCGGTATGCGCCGCTCGCTGGCAAGACGTAGTATGTCGGAGACTTCCGGCGTATCGCCGGGCTTGACGACGACCCCGGGTAAGTGAGGCTCGCGCCGGGGCATTTCATCGCTGGCGTACCTTTCCAGGGCAGACGGCTCGGAAACGATATTGGCCGGACCGACAATTGTTTCAAGATCACGGATAATTTGGTCTGTAATTGGTGTGTACTTTGTCAATCAGATGCCACCGAAGACATCACTGGACAATTCCGATAACCGAAGCTATGGCGCAGGTGCGGTTGTGGGAGAGGCTGACAGAGAATGATTTGATGCCGAGCTTTCTGGCCTGGCGGAGGGCGCTGCCGGTCAGCTTCAATACAGGAGTGCCTTCTTTCTTCGTTGTTACCTCAATTTCGCGCCATCTGATACGGAACATACCGGAGCCGAGCATCTTCATCACTGCTTCCTTGGCAGCAAAACGGGCGGCAAGGGTAGCCGCAGAGGGGCTGTCGGCAAGCTCGCCTTCAGTGAAGACACGGGAAAGGAAGGATTGGCCGCTGCGGCGAATTGACTGCCGCACGCGCACAATCTCGATGATATCGATGCCGTGACGGAGCGTTTCGATGATTACACCCCGGGAGTTATTATACCTCACGAGTTATTATACCTAATGGTATTCTGAAGCAGCATGGGGCCGCTCTAAAACAGGTAAAAAGCACCTTGAACAGCGGTAGCTATTGGGTTAAGATAACTGCCAGGTTCTCAAGATTGTGAGGCCGTTGCGCTATGTCGGTTGATCACAGAAGCCTGGAAATCCTGAAGCGTAATGAGGCATTTCTGGGGCTGCCCGATGACCTGTTGGTCAGGCTGGCGGCTTTGCCTTCTTGCCGGGTGCGGCATTACAAAGTTGGGCAGGCGATATTCCGGGCTGGTCAGGGAGCGGAGACAGTAGCTATCCTAGCCAATGGCACTGTTGATATTACGGTACCGGTGGACAGTGACAAGGGCACTCATCATGAGGAGACCGTGGACACGGTCCACAAAGGCAGTATCCTTGGCTGGTCATCCATGGTGCCGCCTCATATCTTCACCCGCAATGCCATAGCAGTCACTGATTGTGAAGTGCTGACAATGGACTGGAAAGAGCTCCGCCAGCTAATGGAAAGTGAACCGCGAGTGGGCTATGAACTGGCGATGGCGATACTGAGAATTCTGCACATGAGATATCTGCATGTGCAGCAGTTGCTGGTCTCAGGACGTCGCCAGACAACAGTCTGAATTGTATTCGGCCCGTGCCCCGGTTCTTTTCCCTGCAGCGAGGTAAACTCGTTTTCGGAGGGTTGAGACCTGTTTCACACTACCGAGACTTCTTCAGGAGCTTGGCGACGCGGCTCAGGAGCTCATTCGGGGCGGCTGGTTTGTCGATGTAGTCTTCGGCTTCCAGTGACATGGCATCGGCCCGGGAGATCTCGGTCTCACCCATCTTCTGGCTGAGGCTGGTCAGCATCAGGACCGGTATCTTGCTCAGTTGCGGGTCGCGCTTGAGCTCATCGCAGGCGGCGATGCCGTTCTTCATCGGCATGATGATATCGAGGATAATCACGTCCGGCTTCTTTTCGCGCGCCTTCTTAACGCCAGCATCGCCGTCATAGGCGGTTTCAACAACGTAGTCATTACTTTCGAGGATAGTCTTAGTAGCGGCGACGAAGTCAGCGTCGTCATCAATCAGCAGTACTACGGGTTGTTTTCTCGGTGCGGCCTTAGCCATTCTAATCTCCTTCTCTCAAGTCTATCAGACTTCTGTCAGTGGCGCTCTAGGCGCTCTTCTTTTTGAGCAACTTTTCAACCCGCTGGAGCAGTACCGGCGGTACAATCGGCTTTTCGATGTAGTCAGCCACGTCAAGTTCCATACCCGTCTCAAGCTCGTAGCGGCGGCGGCTGGCCTCTTCACGTACTGAAGTCAGAATGAGGATAGGCACTCCGGCGTGCTTTGACCATCTCGGGTGTTTGAGTTCCTTGCAGACGGCAAAGCCGTCCATCCTGGGCATCAGGAGGTCGAGAATCATGAGGTCCGGTGTCTCAGCCTTGAGGTTAGCCAGAGCCTCGATCCCATCTTGCGCAGTGACTACCTGATAACCCTGGGATTCAAGAATCATGGTCAGGGCCTCCCGGATATCCGGGTCATCGTCGACCACCAGAATCTTAGCCATTTTCGAACCTCCTTTGAATGGGCATCACCCTGTTTCAACTGCCTACATGATCAAGCATAGAAAAGAGGACTTGTTCTCCTACAAGATTGGGCGCGGCAGGAGCTTTGCCTTTTCAACAATGACAGGCACGATTTCTTCCCAGCCGACGGCCATAATGTGGATTCCTTTAATGCCGTTAATCACTTTTAGCTGTTCGATGATTTCGAGCATGATATTGACGCCTTCCTGCCTGGCGTCCTTGGCGTCCTCCATGCGCGTCACCAGGATATCGGGAACGTGGACACCGGCGACGTAGTCACGCATGTAACGGGCCATGCCGGCTGACTTCATTGGTATGATGCCGGCCAGGATGTGTACCCTCTGGTCAAGACCTCGGTCGACGATGCGCTTCATCCAGTCGGTAAACCTGGCGACATCGTATACCGCCTGAGTCTGGATGAAGTCGACGCCAGCTTCTACTTTCTTGGCCAGCCGCTGGACGCGGAATTCATAGGGGTGGGCATATGGGTTCTCGGCGGCACCGATGAAGATTGGTACGTCGCCGGAGATGGGGTCGCCGGACAAGAACTTCTTCTCGTCGCGCATTTTCTTGAGCATGGCTATGAGTTGAATGGAATCGAGGTCAAATACACCTTTAGCAGTCGGGTGGTTACCCAGCTTCTGGTGGTCACCAGTGAGGCAGAGGATATTGCCGATGCCGAGGGCGACAGCACCCAGGACATCGCTTTGTATGGCAATACGGTTGCGGTCACGGCAAACTATTTGCATGACCGGATCAACACCGACCTGTTTGAGAAGGGCACAGCCGGCGACGCTTGACATGCGGACAATGGCTGTCTGGTTATCGGTGACGTTGACGGCGTCGGTGTAGCTCTTAAGGGCCTGCCCTTTGGTCTGAACCACCTTGGTGGTTGTTCCTTTAGGCGGGCCGACTTCGGCGGTTATCGCAAATTGACCGCTCTCAAGGACTTTTTCAAGGTTGGTCCCAGCTTTCATAAGCCGCCACCCTTTCCAGATTCGTTTGTCTGACAGGTCGGCAGGAGGAAGGTGAACTTGGTGCCGCACCCCGTGTCCGGATTGGGGCTTTCAACCCAGATTCTACCACCGTATTTTTCCAGAATACGGCGTACAATTGCCAAGCCGAGTCCGGTGCCGGTAACTTGGCCGGCATTCTTGTCCTGCGCCTGGACATTACTGGCGCGAAAGAATTCTTCAAACATTCTGGGCAAGTCTTGCGGAGGTATGCCGATGCCGGTATCTGACACCTCAAAGCGTATTTTGTCATCGTCATCGCGCCGTGCCGATACACAAACGTGACCGCCCTCAGGAGTAAACTTAACCGCATTTGACAGCAGGTTGGCGAAGACTTGTTGAAGACGGCTGGGGGAAACCTTTATGCCCGGAAGGTCGAGAGGTACCTTAACTTCGATGGTGATATTCTTCTGCTGTGCCACGGTCGTACAATCTTCGAGAGGTGTTTTCATCACCTCCAGCGGTAGAACGCATTTTGGTTCTTGGAAGGCTTGGCCAAGCTCGATTCGGGAAATGTCCAGTAAGTCACTTATCAGTTCAAGTAGTCCGGTAATGCGCTGACTGCTCCGTTCAATCATTTGCTTTTGCTTGTCGTTGAGGGGGCCGGAATAGCCGCCAAGAAGGACACTGTTGAAGCTCTGGATAGCCGCCAGCGGCGCTTTGAGATCATGGGCCACGATGGATATGAAACGCATGAGCTGGTTTTTAGCTTCTTCAACCCTGGCCAGTTCTTTCTTGCGGAGTTCCAGGTCATTGAGGATGGCGGTGTGCTCGCTTGAGAGGTGCTCATGGGCGCGGGCTCTATCAAGAGCAACTGCGCCAAGGTTGGCTACTGCTTTCAGGAACTCAATCTCTTCCTCTGAAAACTCTCTTCTAATAGCACTGTAGACGGCAACAACACCGATGGTCTCACTACCGAGCCGGATAGGTATGGTAAGTATGGACGCTACGCCTTCCTTGATTGCCTGGTCGCGGTAGTGGAGCCGAATATCTCGCCTTACGTCCAGAATCTGGACCGGCTGTCCCTCAAGTGCTGTCGTGATAACTACATCGGTCGTTACTGGGCCTTTCTTAATATACCAGTCACTCAGTCCGTAGGCCGCAGTGTGCATCAGCCGGGTTCGGTCTGGCGATAGCAGCATGACCGAGCATCCTTTTACGTTCAGGGCTCTTGTGACACTCTCCATTACTGCCTTGAGGACGTGCTCAACTGACAGGGAAGAATTCACCTCTCTGGCTATTTCGTACAGCGTCTTATAATAGCTAAATGAGTCCATAAACTGCCGCCCGCATCGCGTTATGCCTGCGGTCTGACTGCCTCCCGTTTCTCTTTCAGTACGAGACGGCGCGGTCCACCGGAATGGGTGGCCTTCCAGTTTTTGGCCGGCTGAATCTTGTCGATGCGGTCAAGCATTCCCAGAGCATTCAGCCGGTCATAAATCTCCTGCCAGACACACGGGATTTCGGGTGAGACTTCGCATTTTCCGTTGACCGAGCCGCCGCAGGGACCGTTGAGCAGTGACTTGGCGCATCGTGTTACCGGACACAGCCCGGCGGTGACCCCGATGACGCAATCGCCACACTGCAAGCACCACTCGACCATAGATTCGGGGCCGGTTTCTTTGCCGATGAATAGGGTGTTGACTGCCGGGATGATCGGTTTCATGATGCCAGCGCTGACCGTCTGAGCGCCGTAAGCACAGGACATGATTACTATGGCTTCAGCCTGGCTGATTTCTTTGGAGCTTTCCTTGAGAGCTTCGTTGGTAAGCTCATCACAGGCAGTAGGAATGACCATCCAGCCGGTAACTTGTCTGCCGGTCTCCTCAAGCTTCTTTTTCATTTCCAGGACTTCTGCCCTGCCGCCGGTGTGAAGCTGAGTAGTACAGGTGCCACAACCAATGATGTAGAGTTTGCGGAAATTTCCGAGCAGTTCCAGGACTTCCTCAAATTTCTTTTGTTCAGTGACCGATATCATGATTTCACCCCGACGGGTTTTTCTTTCAGCCGGCTCTCGTAGAAGTTCCGGAAATGTTGCAAGGTATCTGTGATTGCCGTCGGCGCGGCCTGGCCAAGGCCGCAGAGGGAGGAGGCAGCCATTGTCCTGGAAAGAACCTCAAGGGTGGTGATGTCACGCTCCGTGGCTTCCCCGCTGGCAAATCGTTCCATAATACCGACCATAACTGCGGTGCCCTCGCGGCACGGAGTGCACTTACCGCAGCTTTCTTCAGCGAGAAACTCCATTGTGTGCAGGACGATGTCAATAACATCGCGACTGCTGTTGAAGACAGTGACAGCGCCAGCGCCAAGGAGGTTTTCGAAAGCCAGTGGCGTGTCCATCATGGAGGCCGGGACGATGTGGCCGGTGGCGCCGCCAATCTGGATGAGTTTCGGCTCTTTGGCTCTTGCCAGGTCGACCACGAGCTCACGCAGACGGCTGCCCATGACGAGTTCATAGACGCCGGGACACTCAACATCGCCGGCAACGGAAAAGACCTTGGTGCCTTTGCTGTGCTCGGTGCCGATGCCGGAGAACCAGGCTGCCCCTCGCCGAATAATGGGTGGAACGTTCATCAATGTTTCGACGTTGTTGATGACTGTTGGCTTGCCCCAGAGACCGGAAGTTGGGGGGAATGGTGGTTTGAAACGGGCCTCACCGCGTCGGCCTTCGATGGAATCCATCAAAGCCGATTCTTCGCCGCAGACATAAGCGCCGGCGCCATCACGTATTTCTATGTCGAAATTGTCGAGGAAGCCACCTTTTTTCGATTGTTCAATGGCAGATTCAAGCAGGCGGTGGAGTCTCCGGTATTCGGCCCTCAGATAAATGAAGCTTTTTGTGGCGCCAATGGCATGACCGGCAATGGCGATGGCTTCAATCAGGCTGAAAGGGTCGTTCTGGATTATGTGACGGTCCTTGAAAGTGCCGACCTCGCCTTCGTCAGCATTACAGATAATGTACTTCTCGTTGCCCGCCGACTTGCGTGTTAATTCCCACTTGGCACCGCAGGGGAAACCGGCACCGCCGCGGCCACGCAGGCCCGAGGCCTTGACTTCTTCGATAACCCGGTCGGGCGTCATGGCACGCGCTTTTTTCAACGCTTCAAACCCGTCTCGCCTGAGAAACGAGTCCAAACTCTGCGGGTCAACAGCACCGCAATTATGGAGGACAATACGCTGCTCAGGCACGGATGTTCACCTGCCTATTGGGTCCTGGCATATACCAGAGAGCACGGCCTTCGGTGTCTCTATCGTATTTCATCGGTATCTCTCCAGGAGCGCCGGTATGCTTTCTGGCGAAACACCCGTGTGGAGGTCATCGTCTATCATTATTGCCGGACTGCCGTCACAGGCGCCAATGCAGTTGACCAACTGAAAGGAAAAGCGTCTATCGTGGGAAGTCTCGCCGGGTTTCAGGCCGGATGCTCTTGTGATGCTGTCTATCAAAGATTCCGCGCCTTTGATGTGGCAGGGCAGACTTTTACAGACCCTGATGATGTGACGGCCCAGGGGGCGAGTTGACAGGAAGGAGTAGAAGCTGGCGACGCCATAAGCCTCGGCCACAGAGATACCAGCAGCCGTCGCGAGTTCGATTATGAGCGACCGGGGTATATGGCCGAGTTCGCGCTGGGCCAGTTCCAGGGCCGTAAGGAGGTCTTCGCGGGCTTTTACTTTTACTGTCATTGCTAGCCCCTTAAGATCAGAGTCCGCGCCTTCGCTCTATCATCTACTGGTGTTTTAACAGCCATGGCTCCGCTGGGACACATGAGCACGCAGGTGTCGTTTCCGGCGAGTGCGGCGCCGATAGGGTCGTCGCATCCGGCCACGACCTTGCTCTGGAAACCGCGATTGGCGATGGCAAGCACGTTGTCTCTCGTTATCTCAGCCGACGCACGTACACAGCGGCGGCAGAGCACGCATTTGGAGAGGTCAATGACATGACGTTCCGTTTCTTCCTTCGGGTAGTAGCGGTGGTGAGAGCGAAAGCGTGGTAGGCCGACATCCATCTCGGCGGCCAGCTTACGTAACTCGCAAATGTTGGCCTTGTCACACATGTAGCAGGTGCCGGCGTGACTCGACAGCGTCAGCTCCAAGATAATCCGCCTGGCCTCAATAACCCGGGGGGAGTCGGTCCGGACAATCATGCCTGGTACCGCTGGTGTATGGCAGGAGCCGACGAGAGTTCGTGAGCCTTCTACTTCGACGATGCAGATGCGGCAGTTGCCAGATGGGAAGAGGTCGCGATGATAACAGAGCGTGGGGATGTAGATGCCATTCTCCAGTGCCACCTCCAGAATGGTCATGCCCTGATGCCCGCTGACCTTGCGGTCATTGATGATGAGTGTCACCTCGTCCATCCCCCTGGTACCCTTCCACTCTGTTATAATCTCTTATAAATTGCAGGCGTCAAGAACCGGCGGGACTCTCGCCTCGAGGCCAATGGCCATAATGTGTACACCCTGGCACATACCCTTCATCTGGTTAATGAGCCGGGCGGCGATTTCGATGCTCTTTTGCACTTTATTTTCAGCCTTATCAAGCTCATTGATAAGCTCATCGGGTACGTGGACGCCGGCCACGTTCTTATTCATAAACCGGGCCATGGCTACCGAACGGAGAAGGACGATGCCGACCATGACAGGCACGCCGAATCTTCCTGCCTGTTTCATGAAGATCTCGAACTTTTTCGGCTCGTAGACAGCCTGGGTCTGGAAGAACTGGGCACCGGCCTTGACCTTTTTTTCCATCTTGAGCAGTTGCGGCCCGAGAGGTTCGGCGCCGGGGGTTACGCAGGCGCCCAGATAAAAATGGGGCACACCTTTAAGATCCTTGCCGGCCAGGTCCTTGCCGGCTTCGAGCTGTTTGGCGGCATAGAGCAGGGAGACCGAATCGAGGTCGAAAACCGGCATCGCCGTCGGGTGGTCACCGAGGAAGGTATGGTCGCCGGTGAGGCAGAGTACGTTCTCGATGCCTTGAACGTAGGCGCTGAGCAGGTCCGACTGGAGAGCGATGCGGTTGCGGTCACGGCAGGTCATCTGGAAGATAGGCTCGATGCCGTGGTCTTTGAGGAGCCGGGCGGCGGTGAGTGAGCCGACCCTCATGACCGCGCTCTGCTGGTCAGTGACATTGATAGCGGTTACTCTCGGACGCAAAAGCTCGGCATTGTCCAGGAACTCTTTCATGTCCACGCCTTTGGGCGGCCCGACCTCTGCCGTCACCACAAATTTGCCACTCTTGAGAGCTTCACGGAATGTCATTTCTTGGCAACCTCCTTAGCGGTCGTGGCGGTGGGAGCAATGTCCGGCTGGTCGATTGACCATTTGATGGTGGAGCGCAAAGCCGGCGGCGGCTGCATTTTGTTCCAGTTCTTGACCCTGACGGTGTCTTTCATGTAATCGAGTTTGCCAAGCTTTTCCAGCCGTTCGTATATCAACTGCCAGCCGCATGGTCGGACCTCGGGCTCAACCTCACAGCGTCCGTTCTTGGAGCCGCCGCACTGGCCGTTGATGAGCATCTTACTGCAATTGGTCAGTGGGCATATACCGCCGGTGTACTCCAGTACGCAGTCGCCGCACTGACGGCAGCGTTCGGCACCGGGCCACTCACCGCGGGCGCCGCCGAGATTGATGGTGTTGGTGGCCGGGTGGCAGACCTTGTCAATGACAGCGGCGGCAGCCTGGATGCCGATGCCACAGGTCATGACCAGAACAGAGTCGGCGCTCTCCACCTGGGATTTGAACGGCAGGAGCTTGAACTTAATCTGGGCGCGGTCGCAGAGGAAGTCGGCTACGGCCCAGCCGGTGACCGTTTTCCCCTCCTGCTCCAGCTGTTTGCTGGTGGCGAGCACCGTGGCTTCGTCACCGGTCTTGCTGACTTCGGCGCAACCCTTGCATCCCAGAATGAATACTTTCTTGTCGCTGGCCAGGTAGCTCTGGATGACATTCCAGGGCTTCAATTCGGAAACTATCATCTAGTTCCTCCTGCAAGCTTGTTGGCTTGGATTTCGTTAAGGACCAGCCCGATGACTTCGGGTATTTTGTTTCTAACGGTGGCGGAAAGGTCGGTGCCCCAGTCCACTCGCTCCGGCTCAATGCCAATGACCACAGTCTCGCGCGGTAGCTTGTCTATGAGCGACATGGCGGTGAGGCTGTCGGCAGCACTCCACTCATGGAGGGAGATGCCGGGCGACTTCAGACGCTGGATGTCCTCGCCAGCAAAGCGGTAGACTGTTCCCGGTTTGAGTCCTCCGTTGATGGCGTCGAGTACTATCAACCGATCGACATCTTTAAGCAGGAGCATGGCATCCGGCGAGGTTCCGCCATCGACAGTGGTGACACTGGCGTAGCCAGCCAAATGCTCGTTCAGAGTGCTGATGAGGTGTATCCCGACGCCCTCATCGCCCAGAAGCCAGTTACCAATACCAAGAATGACGGTTCTTGGTGGAGTGGATGTATTAACTGACGCGCACGGCATTAATGTGGTTGCCTCTAGGGGTAATCAGGTGCACCGCGCATGCGATGCACGGGTCGAATGAACGTACGGTTCGCAGGACTTCGAACGGGTTCTTTTCGTCTTTGATTTTGGTGCCGATAAGGGCCTGTTCTACCGGCCCCGGCTGGTCCCTGTCGTCGCGTGGTGAGAAGTTCCAAGTACTTGGGACCACTGCCTGGTAGTTGGCAATCTTGTGGTCTTTGATTTCTATCCAGTGGCCAAGGGCGCCGCGAGCTCCGTCCACCAGCCCCATGCCGAAAGCCGTTTCCGGGATGGTATAGTCCACGTAAGCCGGCTCGCCCGGCTTGAGCTGGAGCAGCCACTCCGGCATGGTATCGGCCACGTATTTGCAGTACAGGGCGCGGGCGGCAATGCGGCCAAGAACAGAGAAGAGTGCCGCCGGGCTGGCTTTGAACTGCGAAAGTACACCATCAACCATGCCCTTGAGGCGTGGTTCGCCGGTGAGGTAGGTAGCAACAACTCTGGCCAGCGGGCCAACTTCATAGACCTTGCCGCCATAACGCGGTGCCTTGAGCCATGAGTAAGCATTCTTCTTGTGCGGAGAAGGGCTGGTCTCCCCCCAGCTCGGGTGCTTGTTGGTGCTCGTGTCGGTATACCAGGAGTACTTTACCTGCTCCGCAATCTGGTTGGTATCAAGCGGCTGTAAGTTGAGGTCGGTGGAAACGGTGCCTGCCTTCATCAACCGGGCGCGCTTGGTGTAATCGGCAACCTTGCCGTCAAGGTCGAAACTGCCGTACGACAGCAGATTGCCGCATCCGGCGCCGATGCCGAAATAGTCCGGGTAAAAGCTGGCCACGGCCAGAACGTCCGGAACGTAAACGGTATCGATGAAGTCGCGTAATTCATTGAGCCGCCAGAGAAAGGCGGCGATTTTATCTACTGTGACCGTCTCGGTGACGCCGCCAGGGACGACGGCCATGTTGTGCGGCATCTTGCCACCGAAGATGGCGAGCATCTCCTGGCCCTTGCGTCTCATTTCGAGAGCTTTGACATAGTGGGCGACGCAGTCGATGTTTGCCTTTGCTGGCAGACGATAATCACCCTCATAGCGAGGTACGAATGGTCCAAGAGCACCGCGCTCGATAAATTTCTTCACTGAATTCAGCGTGGGGTCGTTGCCATCATATCCGGCCACCGCTGTAACGTCGACGTAGTCAAGGGCAACCAGGTGGTAGAAGTGGAGGATATGGTCGGCGATATGGGCGGCACCAAGGATCAGGTTGCGTACCAGGCGGCCGTTATCGGGGATCTTGTCAGCGATACCAAAGGCGCTGTCAAGGTTGAGGGTTCCGGCGATGGAGTGACTGGTGGGGCAGACGCCACAGATGCGCTGGACATAGCGCTGGGCGTCGCGAGGGTCATGGCCGCGGAGCATGATTTCGATGCCGCGGAACATCATGCCGGAAGTGCGGGCATCTTTGACCACACCGTTTTCAACCGTGACCTCTACCTTCAGGTGGCCTTCAATTCTGGTTACGGGGTCGATGGTGATCTTGCTCAATGTAGTGCGACCTCCTATTTCTGAGGTTTGCCCACGGTGGGAATATTGGTCTCGGTGAGCTTCTGGTACATCGGCACCAGCAGGTCGGGAAATCCGGGTTCGCAGCAGCCTATGCATGGCGAACCGGCGCCGATACACCAGTTGACGCCGCCGTTCCACATCCGCTTGGGGCAGTCTGAATGAGTCACTGGCCCTTTACATCCAAGCTCGTTGAGGCAGCCAGGCTCGCCGAACTTTTTAGCGAATTTGCCTTCGTCGAAGTAAGCACGGCGCGGGCAGTTTTCATGTATGAGGCTGCCGAAAAACGCTTTGGGTCGTTTCCATTCATCGAGGTCTTCCGGTTTGGGCAGGCCGGTTAGAAGGATGGAAGCGACTGTTCCAATAAACCAGTCGGGGTGGGGAGGACAGCCGGTGATGTTGATGAGCGGCTTGTTGATTCCCTTCGACTTGAGGAATTCATCGGTGCCGATGAAGCCGCCGATGTTTGGCTTGCTTCCAGCGATGCCGCCGGAGACGGCGCAGGTGCCCAGGGCGATGACGGCCAAGGCGTTGCGGGCCAGCCGCTCGATGCGGTCGGCAATCGGCTCTTCGTGACCGTGACCGTTACTCATCATGCAGTAGATGCCTTTTTCAGCGGTAGCGATGGCGCCGTCGACAACGAGAACGTAGCCGCCGGCGTTCTTCTTTTCCGTGTCTTCGAGCACCTGGACCACCATATCGCCGGCGCCGGCCATGACGGTGGGATGAAAGCGGAGATTGATGTGCTTGCCGGGAACGATCTCATCGATTAGGACGTTCTTGATGGTGGGACTGACTGCATTCAGTACCGAGACCGAGCACCCCGTACATGCCCCTGAAAGAACCCACACCACAGGGATTTCCTGGACCTGGGACATCGTCATATGCCCTCCTTACTTAGGCAAAATGCAGGGTTTCTACGTAAGTGGGGTTAAACGGCGGCTATTGTAATACTATTGACCCGGGTAAATCAAGAACCCGGGCAGATTTCCTGGAGCAAGCATTTGTCGTGCCCTGGAGACTTCACTTCTGGCGTGATGAGGGGCGGTGTCTCTCGATGAAACCACTGATACTGGCGACAGCAGTATCACCGTCAAGGCCGCATTTTCCGAACTGCTCACGTGCTCTAGTTAATACACTGGTAAGGTCGCTGCTATTTATCAAATTACGGAAATACTCGGGTACAGTTATTCCGGCATACTGCCCGACCAGTAGAATATCGTGTGTTACCCTGGGTAATCCTTTGTCGAAACCGACCATGGCACCGTAACAGCTACGGCAGGTGGTGACCATCATTTCGGCATCGGTAGCGGCCGCTTCTTTAAGCCTCTCGGTGCGAAGTTTTTCGGTTGCCGGATGATTGGTAGTGTTGGCGAGGCCGCCGCAGCATATTGAATTCTGACGGTTGTGCTCCATTTCAGTCAGGGTAATGCCGGGCAAGCTGGAAAGCAGTCGTCTTGGTGTCTCATAGTCAGCGGTAACACCGCGCCTGGGGTCGCAAGAATCGTGGTAGGTTATGGTCTTTTTCCCGCGGTAGCTCAGTTTGATCCTTGAAAGGTTCCGAAGCAGAAAATCGACATGGTGAAAAGATTCCAGCCCGGTGAGAAGAGGGGAAATGAAGGCATGGCATGATGCACATTCAAAGACTGCCGTATGCGGTCTGTAAGATTTTATAAGCTCAGCAGAGTATTGTCTCACCTTCTGGGCCAGTTCATATTTACCGTTTAGAAGGTAACCAGCCCCGCAGCACAGACCGTCGCCGCCCAGTGCTACCGCCGACATGCCCATCTGCTCAACCAGACGTAGTAAGGTTATTGCTATTTCAGGTGTGGCCAGTACGTAGCAACCCAGATAGACGACTATGTCTTTAGTGACGCCCATCGGAGCATGGTTGCTGAACCAGGGCGGTTTCTGGTCGAGAACCAGCGTAGAGATAAGTCGACCGAAGTGATAGGGGGAGTCCGGAAGCCATTGTTGTAACATCCGGGTCGGTGCCGAGCCGCGTCGGAGTAGCTCACGCCGGGCGACAGCAAAGAGATCGGGTGCAATTTTTTCGGGGCACCACTGGCGGCACTGTCCACAGCCCATGCATGTCCAGACCAACTCTCTTACCTTGGGGGTACATGGGCCACCGCTGATCACATCAACCATGTCCGTTACGAGTATCGCAGGGTCAGCTCCGCCGATGAACTCTGAAAGTATCGGACATTGCTCAACGCAAAGGCCGCATTTGAGGCAGCGCTCGATGATATCAGTTTTTGCATTCATGTCTTATCGGCGACCTGCGGTGAGTAGCCGGGTACCAGAATGACCAGATGCCGATAGGCGCCATCACGAGGGATCTTCCATTCAAGGTATGCCCCACTCGGGATTACGTAGACATCGCCTTTTTCAACCGTCATTTCCTTTACTTCGGTGTGGTGTGTACCGGGCAGGGTGTAGGTTATTCGAGCCGTGCCCTGCTGGACGATAGCTACGATCGTCCGGTTGGGGGAGAAGCGGACGGTGTCACCGGCATTGAACTCTTCGAAGGCTACTACCGCGTCCTGGGTGCGGATTCCGACCTCCGGGAAGTAATTGGTAGTGCCGAAAAGGGGCATTCTAACCGGGCGGCTCTTTCCCAGGGCGATGTTCTCGATATTCATCACTGGTATTTGATGCCTGATTGCTTCCATGGCATTCTCCTGTACGCGCATGTTGTCGAGAGTGCTATACTTGCGACCGTGTCTATAACATTATATGACTTTTAAACTCAGAGCAACCGCTGTACCGGAGTCTCTTTGAGTCCAAATAATGAAATAAGATAGTCACACAGTGGTGCCGGTATCAATGACGTCATAACTCTAAGCAAAGAGGGGAACATGATGAACGAGTTCAAGGCATTCATAATGAGGGGCAACGTAGTGGATATGGCGGTTGGCATCATCATCGGAGCTGCTTTCGGTGCCATTGTCAATTCACTGGTTAAAGACATCATTATGCCGCCCATCGGACTCGTCCTTGGCAACCTTGACTTTTCCAATCTGGCTATAGTGCTCAAGCCGGGCGCAACACCGGGGCCTTACCCCACCCTGGCCGACGCCCAAGCGGCGGGCGCGGTTACTCTGAATTATGGCATGTTCATAAATAGCATCGTAGTTTTCTTGATTCTCGCCGCGGTAATCTTTTTTCTGGTGGTCAGGCCGATAGCCAGGATGCAAGAGCCGAAGAAGGCTGAAACCCCAGTGGCCCCTGCCACCAAAGAATGTCCTTTTTGCTGTTCAATTATCTCAATCAAGGCTACCCGCTGTCCCAACTGCACCTCCCAGCTGGCAAAATAGTTATGACGTGCCGTTGAAGCCGTGTTAAAGCGGGTGCTATTGATTGCCGAGGCCGGGGTTGCAATCTTGCTCAGCAGATTCGCGGCAACAGCTCTCCCGTGAGCATGTCTACGATGCGGGTAGTGCCCAGGCGGGTGGTCATGGTGACTTTACCGGGGTGATCGGAGATAACATCGCCGATAATAGCGGCATCCTTGCCGTACCGGTCATTCTTCATCGCGGTCAGGACTTGGTCAGCTTCTTCGGCACGTACGATGGCGACGAGTTTGCCTTCGTTGGCCACGTAGAGCGGGTCAAAGCCGAGAAGTTCGCAGGCGGCGCGGACAGCCTCACGGACCGGGATGGTCTCTTCAACAAGCCTGATACCGACGTTAGACTGGCTGGCGATTTCATTGAGGGTAGTGGCCAGACCGCCGCGGGTGGGGTCGCGCATGGCATGAATATGCGGCGATGCCTTGAGCATGGCGGCAACCAGCCTGTTCAAAGGAGCACAGTCGCTTATGACCGGCACGTCAAATCTCAGTCCTTCGCGCTGGCTTATGATGGTAATGCCGTGGTCGCCGATGGTGCCGCTGAGAATGACTTTATCGCCGGGCCTGGCGTTGGAGCCGGAGATGTCAACGCCGTCGGGGATAACACCGATGCCGGAGGTGGTGACGAAGAGCTTATCCGCCCCGCCGTGATTGACCACCTTGGTATCACCGGTGACCACGAGGACGCCAGCCTCATCGGCGGCTTCCCTGACCGACCTCATGACTTTTTTCAGGTCATCAAGTGATAGGCCTTCTTCAATAATCAGGGCCAGGCTGAGGTGTTTCGGGACAGCGCCGACGACGGCGAGGTCGTTGACGGTCCCGCAGACAGCGAGGCGGCCGATATCGCCGCCGGGGAAGAAGATGGGGCTGACAACATAGCTATCGGTGGTAAAGGCCAGGCGACCTGTAAGCTCAAAAACGGCAGAATCATCCAGCCTGTCAAGCAGTCCGTTGCTGATGAACGGCACAATGCCTTTGGCGACGAGGTCGTGGCTCATTTTGCCGCCGCTTCCGTGGGAAAGGACGATTGTTTTTCCCATCTTCTTCAGCGTCCGTACTGATAATAGGCGGCGCAGGCGCCTTCCGATGATACCATACACGGCCCGACCGGGTTTTCTGGTGTACACCTGATACTGAAAAGCCCGCAGTCCGGTGGCGTTTTTATCCCGCGGAGGATTTCGCCGCAGAGACAGCCTTTGGGCTCAACGGCCGCTTTGACCTTGACCGGTATTCGGATATCCGCATCAAAGCTGGAATATTCGGCTCTGGGCTTGAGACCGCTGGCGGGCACGGTGCCCAGCCCGCGCCACTGCGCCGGGCATGGCTCAAAGACGTGCTCCATGAGCTTCTGTGCCCGCAGGTTGCCTTCCGGTCTGACGCCGCGCGTGTAGGTTGTCTCAACTTTGGGCTCGCCTTTCTCAATCTGCTCGACCAGGCGGTCTATGGATAGCAGGATGTCAAGCGGCTCGAAGCCGGTGACAGCGCAGGCAATGTGGTATTTCTCGGGGATGAACTCCCAGGGGCGTGAGCCGATGACGGCGCTGACATGTCCGGGGCAGATGAGGCCGTCGAGCTTTACCTCACCGAGGTTGAGGAGTGCTCTAATGACCGGCGGGCACACCTTGAGGAGCGACTTGATGCAGAAGTTTTCGATTTTGGTCCTTTCCGCTTCCAAGATGGTGGCGGCGACGCCGGGGGTGGTGGTTTCGAAGCCGACGGCGAGGAAGACGACCAGCTTGCGCGGGTTATTGCGGGCGATTTCCAGTGAGTCGTGCGGGGAGTAGACGATGCGGATATTGGCACCGTCGGCCCTGGCCTGCTGGAGACTTGACTCACTGCCGGGAACTTTCATCATGTCGCCAAAGGTAGTGACGATGGTGCCGGGCGTCTGCACGAGAGCAATAGCCTGGTCTAGGTCATGGTGGGCGGTGACACAGACGGGACAGCCGGGACCGGAGAGGAGCTTGATATGCGACGGAAAAAGCTGGCGGATACCGTGGCGCATGATGGCCACGGTGTGCCCGCCGCAGAACTCCATCATAGTGGCCGGCTTGGTGGAAATGCGGTTGATGCGCTCTACAAGCTTGCGGCCAAGCCCGGTATCGCGGTACTCGTCAACAAATTTCATCGTGAAGCTTCATCGAGCCGGAGCATGTCCTCCAGCAGTTTCAAGGTTTCCTTCGCCTCGGCTTCATCGATGATGTTGATGGCGTACCCGGTGTGGAGCAGGACGTACTGGCCGACTTTGACCTCAGGCGTAAGGGTGATGCTTACCCGGCGGCGGACGCCGCCGGCATCCACTTCGGCCTCATCGCCTTCGACGGCGACCACCTGAACGGGAACGGCAAGGCACATCGGCTACTCTCTCTCCATCACGTAGCTGGCAATGACCGCCTGGCCGAGCGATATGCCGCCATCGTTGGTCGGCACCCGGCGGTGAGTGAAAACAGTCAGGCCGGCGGCTTCAAGCTGAGGAATAACTTTGCGCAGGAGAAGGCGGTTCTGGAAACAGCCGCCACTCAGAGCGACCCGCCGGATGCCGGTCTCAGCGCTGACCATCTGGCATACCCTGGCGGTCATGGCAGCTATGGTGTTGTGAAACCTGGCGGCAATCCGCGGCACCTGCTCGTCTTGACATAACTCTACGATTATAGTTGACAGGAGCTCGCCGAGGCAAACTATCTTCAATCCATTTTCCTCGCGGATTGAGAAGAGGTAGCTTTCATCGCCAACTTTGGCGAGGTCGCGGTAGGCGGCCATTTCAAGCTCGATGGCCGCCTGGCCTTCGTAATCGATTTCATCCCGGAGGCCGAGCGCCGCTGAAACAGCGTCGAAGAGGCGGCCCATACTTGAAGTCAGCGGCGAGTTAAGCCCTTTCTTCAACTGCTGTTTGATAAGCCCGATTTCGATGGGGTCGATAGCTTCGAGGAACGGCATGCGCTGTTCTAGGACGCGTTCGCCCATGAGGCTGATGAGGTAGCTGACGGCGGTGCGGTAAGGACGCCTGATGGCCGCGGCGCCGCCGGGCAGGGGCAGATATTCGAGATGGGCAACGCGCTTGAAACTGCGGTAGTCAGCGACCATGAACTCGCCGCCCCACATTTTGCCGTCACTCCCGTAGCCGGTGCCGTCAAAGGCCACCCCGATGACCGGACCTGTAACGTTATTTTCAGCCATGCAGGAGGCGAGATGGGCGTGGTGGTGCTGTACCGGGATGAGCTTCTGGCCGGTCTTTTCCGCCAGCTCGCGGGCATATTTAGTAGTCATATAGTCAGGATGGAGGTCGTGGGCGATGGCTCGAGGCTCCAGCCGGAAGAGGCGCTGGTAGAGTTCCAGCGTCTGACGAAAGTTTTCCGCCGTTTCCAGGTTTTCCATATCGCCGATGTGCTGGCTGACGAAGGCGTAGCTGTCTCTGGTGACGCAGAAAGTTACCTTCTCTTCGGCACCGCAGGCGAGGACCGGCTGGGCTTTGAAGTTGAGACAGATGGGATACGGAGCATAGCCACGGGCGCGGCGGAGTATCTGGACTTCGCCGCGTTCGACCATGACAACGCTGTCGTCATAGCGGGAGTAGATATCGCGGTTATGCAGGATGAAAAAGTCGGCGATACCGGCAAGCCGTCGTAAAGCCTCGTCGTTGTCCCGGGCGATAGGCTCTTCACTCAGATTGCCGCTGGTCATGACCAGCGGTGCGCCCATCTCGTGCATCAGCAGGTAATGCAGGGGCGTATAAGGAAGCATGACGCCGAGATACTTAAGTCGCGGGGCCACGGCCCGGCTGATACTTGACGACTGTTTCCACCGGAGTAGGACAATGGGGCTTTCCGGAGAAGTCAGGGCTTTGGCCTCTTCCGGTGAGACATCGCAGTGCTCTTCGACTTGCTCCATGCTGGCAAACATGACGGCGAATGGTTTGGACGGCCGTTTTTTACGCTCGCGGAGGGAGAGCACGGCGGTCTCGCTCTGGGCATGGCAGGCGATAAGAAAACCGCCCAGACCTTTCAGGGCGATTATCTTGCGGCTTTTGAGCAATCGGGCGGCGGTGCTGATGATGTTGGCGGTATCGACCGTATTTCCGCGGGCATCGACCAGCTTAAGGCTCGGGCCGCACTTGGGGCAGGCGTTGGGCTGGGCGTGGAAACGGCGGTCGAGCGGGTCATCATACTCGCGCTGGCAGTCGGGGCACATGGTGAACTGCCGCATGGTGGTGCGGGGACGGTCGTAGGGGATGTCCTCGATGATGGTGAAGCGCGGGCCGCAGTTGGTGCAGTTGGTGAAGGGGTAGTAGTAGCGGCGGTCTTCCGGGTCGAAAAGCTCAGCGGCGCAGGCGTCGCAGGTGGCGATATCCGGTGAGACAAGCTGGTACCTGCCTTCCACGGTCTTGCTTTTTCTGATTTCGAAGCCGGTATGGCCGGCAGGCTCTCCCCAGTTGACCGAGACGCTGGCAATACGGGCTGCGGGCGGGGCGTGGGTCTCCAGTTCGCGGAGGAAGTGCTCTATGGTGTGACGCTTGCCCTCGACCTCGATGCGGACGTCCTCGGAGGTGTTCATCACCCACCCGGCCAGCCCGTGTTTTTGAGCAAGCTGGTAAACGAAGGGCCGGAAGCCGACCCCCTGGACGACGCCTCTGACGCTGATGGATGCCCGGCTGGCTGTTTCGGTCATAGAC
>DAOUCU010000011.1:0-18530 GCA_034431935.1 Dehalococcoidia bacterium
TCAAATAGACACTGCCTCCGCCGAACTTAATCCTCGGTTTGCTGTGTCCCAGATTAAAGTAAGCACCGGAAGAACACATCGGTCCGAAGGTCCCGGTGGTCACAACATCGATTTCATTTGCGGCCCTGGCCACGCCCCTCTTCTTAGCGTAGTCAAGCACCTCCTCTGCCGTAACTACTACCGCCTGCCCCTTCCGTATCTTCTCGTTGATCTCGGCTATCGTTTTCGCCATTGTCTCAATCCTCGCATATCGAGTAGTCCCTACCGGCTAATCGGCCCCGTAGCCTTGGCGATCAACCATCTCTTGAAGCGTCTTAGCATCGAGTACGCTGTTAATCGCCCCCTTGATCTCGGACCACACGTCACGCATGACACAGTACGGCGAACGATTGCACACCGAGGCATCATCAACACACTCGACCGGCGCCGTACTGCCCTCCAACACTCTCATAACCTCGCTCAGTCTTATCTGAGAAGGGGCTTTCGCCAGAATGATTCCGCCTTTGGCCCCCCGCATGCTCTTGACCAGGCCAGCCGACTTGAGCACAATAACAATCTGCTCAAGATAATGCTGGGATATACCCTGGCGGCGGGCCACATCCTTGATTAACTGCGGATGCTCCCCGTAGCGGCCCGCCAGGTCCACCAGCGCCCGCATGCCGTACCGTACTCGCGTTGACAGCTTCACTTTATCTATCCCTTCTGTCTGTCTATCTGCTGACCGGCCGCCCGAATGGCGAAATTGCCCGCAGGCGGGTGATAACATCAGGCAATACCGAAAGTACGTAGTCGACATCTTCATCCGTGTTGCCCGGTCCGAAGGAAAAGCGCACACTGCCGCGGGCCACCTCGGCCGGGATGCCCATACCGGTCAATACATGGGATGGCTCGGTCGAACCGGTCGAGCAGGCCGACCCACTAGATGCGGCAATACCCAAAAAGTCCAGATGAAGCAGAATCGCCCCACCATCGACATACTTGAAGCAGAAACTGGCGCTGTTGGGCAGGCGTTTTGTCCTGTGCCCGGTAAGTTCCACGTCCGGGATGCGCGATTCCACTTCCCGTACGAACCGGTCACGGAGCTTACTACAATGGGCGGCATTCGATTCACGATGCTCTACTGCCAGCCGGAGGGCCTGTGCCAGACCGACGATGCCGGCCACATTCTCTGTCCCTGCCCGGCGGCCCTCCTCCTGAGCCCCACCACATTGCTGGGCCAGAAACGGTACCCCGCGTCTCAAATACAGGACACCCGTGCCCTTGGGCCCAAAAAACTTATGTGCAGAAAGGCTAAGCATGTCAACCTCAAGTCTATCGACGTTAAGGTCAAGCCATTCTGCCGCCTGCACCGCATCGGTATGAAAGACAATCTTACGACCCAGACTTCTCGACCTCTCCCTGACTACCCTGCCAATCTCGGCGACTGGCTCTATCGTCCCGACCTCATTGTTGGCCAGCATGATACTGACCAGAACTGTCCGGTCAGTAACAGCCCTGCCGACATCCTCCGGGTCTATTAGTCCGCTGCCATCGACCGGCAAAACAGTCACCTCAAACCCGAAGCGCTTCAGAAAACGACAGGTCTCCAGCACCGCATGGTGCTCGACTACACTGGTGATGATGTGATTACCGCTGGCTTGCCCCCGGGCAAAAGCTACCCCCTTAAGCGCATTGTTGATGGCTTCAGTTGCCCCGCTGGTGAATACAACTTCCCTCGGAGCACAACCCAGGACATCAGCTACCAACTCACGGGAACTGGCAAGAGCCTCCTGTGCTTCCTGCCCCAAGCGGTAAGCTGCCGAAGGATTCCCAAACCTTTCAGTGAAATACGGCAACATGGCTTCAACAACCTTCGGGTGGACTGGGGTTGTCGCCGCGTGGTCAAGATAGACGTTTCTCATCTCAGGCAATCTTGCTACAATGTATAGTTGACTAAATCGGTAATGATTATAATAAACGGGCCAGGTTGCGTCAATAAGTATTACCGGAACCACGGTGTACCATCTCAAGATGAATGACAATTACCCGTTAGCAAGTACTGACACAGAATGGCGCCTTTGACGTTTACGTTCACCGGATATAATATAGTACAACGCACGCCGAACTACCGTAAGACCGACACTATTGCCAGCGCTGTTCTTGCCATTGAGTAACTCCCTATGAACAACATTGACAGCCTCCATCTCACCCTGTTTCTGGTGTCCCTCATTCTGGCCGGGTTTTTCTGCAGCGCCGAGACCGCCTTCATCGGGCTCCAGAGGCTGCGACTCAAACATCTGGTACGACTGGGGCATCGCAATGCCGAACGTGTAACCCGGATCGTTGAACAACCTGAAAAATTCCTTGCCACCGTTCTCCTTGGCATCAACTTCTTTGAAACAGCAGTGGCGGCTCTGGGAACAGTGATGGCCGTCTCCCTGTGGGGTGAAAATATCGGCGCCGCCGTCGCCACCATCGCCATCACCATACTCACCCTGATCTTCGCCGAGGTCATTCCCAAAAACCTGGCCACCCGCTATGGCGAGCAGATTGCGCTCCGGCTCGCCCCTTTCGTCGAAGCCAGCGCACTTGTCCTCTACCCATTCGTCTGGATCCTAAGTCACATCGGCCTCGGCTTTCAAAGACTCGGCAGAGATTCCGTAGAAACGAGACCAACGGTCAGTGCCGAAGAGATGCATACCGCCATCACCATTGGTGAGGCCGAAGGTGTTATTGAAGAAGACCAGGCAGAAATGCTACACCAGGTCTTCCGGTTCAGAGACCGTCCGGTACGGGAAATCATGACGCCGCGCACCGAGACTATATGGGTTGAGAAGGGCACAACGCTGGCCACATTCCTGGAAATCTATGCCGAGCACCCCCACACCCGGTTCCCTGTATTCGAAGACAACACCGATAATGTAGTCGGCATACTGTCCATCAAGGACGTGCTCGTTGCCCTGTCAGGCAAGGCCTGCAATCAGGACGATACGATTGACCGGCTGATACGACCGGCCTACTTTACCCCATTCAACAAGCACCTCGGCGACCTCCTCACTGAAATGAGAGAGCACAACCACCACATCGCCATCGTGGTAACGGAGTACGGCGGCATTTCCGGGATTGTCACCATGGAGCAGATTATCGAGGAGATAGTTGGCGAGATCGGCGATGAGCTTGTAAGACAGGCTGAGGACTTTGTAGCCGTGGACGAAGCAACTTACAAAGTCGACGGTATGCTCCGTCTTGAAGAAGCCAACGAAAAACTGGGGCTCGATTTGCCCGCCGGAGACTATGATACTATCGCCGGTTTCGTTCTAAGCCATCTCGGTCATGTCCCCCGAATGGGCGAACAGATAAAATACAGGAACCTCCGCATTGTTGTCAGCCAGATGAAGGGTGTCAAAATCGAGGAGGTCACCATTACACGGGAGAAGGATGCAGCGGCTTCGGATCAGGTTCAGCAAGAAAGACGCTCTTAAATTTCTCTCCCACCTCGACCTTCTGCGTCTCTGGGAGCGCGCCATGCGCCGGGCGGGACTGCCTCTGGCTTATTCGGAGGGATTCAGCCCACACCCCCGTCTCTCCTTTGCCGCACCCCTTCCGGTGGGCGTGACCAGTGACGCCGAATTGACCGATATCTTTCTGTCACGCTGGATAGCACCACAAGCCTTCGCCGCACGTTTGCGCGAGCAACTACCGCGAGCGATACAATTGACTGATGTCCAAACATGCGCGCTGGAGGCTCCGGCGCTATCGACTACCATCATGGCCGCAGAATACCGGGTCGTCGCTGCTGCATCAATAGAAGAATCGCAGGCGAGGGCGGAAATCAGCCGCCTCCTTGAAGCCAAGACTATTCCCTGGTCACACCTGCGAGGCACTGAAACACACTGTTACGACCTCAGAAAACTGATCAACGATATCTGGCTGATAAAAGCTGACGGCAAGTCGCTTGCCATCGGCATGAGGCTCCGCTGTGACACCTCCGGCTCCGGCCGCCCGGACCAAGTCTATAAAGCGCTCGGTTTCCCGTTTCCGCCGGATTCAATTCACCGGACCCACCTCATCGTTAGGGCCTGACCACACATCAGAAATCCGTCCGTAACCCCGTTGACATACACTATATCTTGTGCTAAATTAACCATATACCACGAGGGGTTGTGGCTTTTGCATGCAGTGTCCGTACTGCGGCGACACCGACACCAGGGTCATTGACTCCAGAGACTTCGCCCAGGGGGTAAGGCGGCGGAGACAATGCGTGAGATGCAACGCCCGCTTCACCACCCACGAACAGTTGCAATCACGAAGCCTCTTTGTCGTGAAGAAGGATGGGCGCAGGGAGGAGTTTAACCGCGATAAAGTCCTGACTGGCATCCGCAAGGCATGCGAGAAACGCCCTCTCCCCACCGGAGCTGTTGACAAGCTGGTTGACAGCATCGAGACGGACATTTTCCGCCTCGGGAAAGCCGAAGTTCCGAGTTCCGTCATTGGCGACATGGTAATGCAAAGGCTTAGAGAACTAGATTACATCGCTTACATCCGCTTCGCGAGCGTCTACCGGGAGTTTGCTGACATCACCGAACTCAAGCAGGAAGTAGACAGTCTCGTCAAGAACCAGTCGGAGCAGGCGGCTCCGGGGCAACTGCCGCTGCTGCCGGGCGCCCCGCCCGCCGGACCACGCCAGCGCATCAAGAAACGATCTTCGATAACCGCCAGAAAGGCAAAGAGATGACGACAGGCAACAAGAAAAAAGACAAGCAGACGCAGTCTGACCACAGCCGGATTGCCCGTGAGATATTCGCCAAGGCAGCGACAATGGGTATCACCGACCGGAAACAGCTGGAGGAAGTGACTAAACAGGCTATCGCCCGGTATGAGGCAAACAGGCCTCTGCCAGGTATGGAACAACTGGTAACTCCGGCCAACCGCGCCATGGCTCATGCCCAGATAGAGGCCATTATCAACGAGATCATCGCCGAAAGAGCCGCCGAAAAACCAGCCGGAGCACCCGAAATGAAATCAGAGTTAAAGGTGAGTGAGAGCAAGCCCGGAACGAAGTTTAGTGGTAATGCCTTGCGCGTCCTTGAGAAGCGGTACTTAACTAAAGATGAAAACAACAGGGTCACTGAGACCCCGGAGCAGATGTTGCGCCGTGTTGCCCGGCATATAGCCTCGGCCGAACAGATCTACAATCCAAAGGCCAATACTGCCCTCTGGGAAGAGAAATACTACCAGTTGATGATTGACCTGGACTTTTTACCCAATTCCCCGACGCTAATGAACGCAGGGCGGGAACTCGGCCAACTCTCAGCCTGCTTCGTTCTCCCCATTGATGACTCGATGGAAGCCATCTTCGAGACAGTCAAGTACACCGCCCTGATCCACAAGAGCGGCGGAGGGACTGGTTTCTCCTTTTCCAGACTGCGCCCCGAGGGTGACCGCGTTGGTTCGACAGGCGGTGTTGCCAGCGGCCCCGTCTCTTTCATGCGGGCGTTCGACACGGCGACAGACGTAATCAAACAGGGCGGCATGCGGCGCGGGGCCAACATGGCAATTCTAAGTATCGACCATCCGGACATCATGAAGTTCATCACCGCCAAGGAAGACAACAAGAGCCTTACCAATTTCAACCTGTCGGTAGCTGTGACGGCTGACTTCATGCAGGCGGTAGAAAATGGAGCTGAATACGACCTGATCAACCCGCGGACCAAGAAACCGGTAGCGAAACTGAATGCTAGAGAGGTCTTCGACAAGATTGTCGATTCCGCCTGGAGGACCGGCGACCCTGGCATCGTTTTCATTGACCGCATCAACCAGTTCAACCCAACGCCAAAGCTCGGCAAAATTGAGAGCACGAACCCATGCGGCGAACAGCCTTTATTACCCTACGAATCGTGCAATCTTGGCTCAATCAATCTGTCTCATATGGTTACTTCCACTAACGGCATGCCCAAGCTCGATGAAAAGAAGCTCGCCGCTACCGTCAGGCTGGCCGTACGTTTTTTGGACAACGTCATCGACGTCAACGAATTCCCCTTGCCGCAAATCCGTGACATGACCCGCCGCACTCGAAAAATAGGGCTTGGTGTTATGGGATTTGCCGACCTGCTCATCATTCTTGGCATTCCTTATGACTCAGATGAGGGTCTGAACATGGCCGAGCGGGTGATGAAGATTTTGGCTGATGAATCAACTAAAGAGTCGGTGGAACTGGGCAAGGAGCGCGGCGTTTTTCCAGCCTTTGAAGGGAGCATCTATGACCGCCCGGGTGCACCGAGGGTACGTAATGCCTCACGCACCACGATTGCTCCGACTGGAACACTCAGTATCATCGCCAACTGTTCCAGCGGCATCGAGCCGATTTTTGCCCTCAGCTACGTAAGACACATTCTGGAAGGCGAGGAGTTCATCGAGGTCAACCCGTACTTCGAGAAGGCTGCCAGAGACCATGGTTTCTATTCTCCGGAATTGATGAAACGCCTTGCGCAGGGCACTCGACTCCGCGACATTGAAGAGGTACCCGACCAGTTTAAGCGGCTATTCGTCACTGCTCACGACATCACACCTGAATGGCACGTCAAAATGCAATCCGCCTTCCAGCGCTACACCGACAACGCCGTATCCAAAACGGTCAACTTCCCGCATGACGCTACCCGCGACGACGTTGCCAAGGTCTATATGCTCGCCTACAAGGAAGGTCTCAAAGGCATTACCATCTACCGCGACCGCAGTAAGGACGCCCAGGTTCTTACCATTGGCAGCGGGGCGGATAAGGTAGAAGCCAAACAGGATACCGAGGCCGGCAGGCTGACGCCACGACGTCGCCCCAAGGTGACCACCGGAGCGACCGAGCGCGTCAATACCGGCTGCGGTTCGCTCTACGTCACCGTCAACTGGGACGAGCGCGGACTATGCGAGGTTTTCTCCAGCCTGGGCAAGGCCGGCGGCTGTGCCTCGGCCCAACTGGAGGCGACCAGCCGTCTCATCTCACTGGCTCTCCGTTCCGGCATCAGCGTCGCCTCCATCGCCAAACACCTCCGTGGCATACGCTGTCCATCAATTGCCTGGGAAGAAGGCTCCGCCGTTCTGTCCTGCGCTGATGCTATTGGCAGCGTACTTGAAAAGTACCTCAAGGATAAGCAGGAGGACGCCGGCAGCCCTGAAGATTTCGGCATTATGCAGCATCGTGCCGGGCAATGTCCGGAGTGCGGAAGCACCCTTGTCTACCAGGAAGGCTGTCACATCTGCCCGAGCTGCGGCTACACCAAATGCGGATAGAAACCCTATTTGCCGGTGCTGTGCAACCGACAAACGCATAATTGGGGCTATGGGGGAGGTTAACTGAACGCTCCAGAGGCCAACTACTGTGTGGCCATTAAAGACATCGCGGCAGTAGCTCGTTCCGGCCTGCCGCTCAAGAGGATTCTCAGTTCCATTGCGAGGCGCACCGCCAGAGTACTGCAGGCCGCTGGTTGTGCCGTAATGATGCTGGATCCGAGGAAGAAATTCCTCATACCAACCGGCACCTACGGTCTCAGCGACCTCTACCTCCGTAAGGGCTCCCTCCGCGCTCACCGCAGCATCCCGGCAATACTCGAAGGCAGAGTAATCGCCATCTTCGATGCCTCCAAAGACCAGCGGATTGAATACCCTCAGGCCGCCCGTGATGAAGGCATTGTGTCTATTCTCGGAGTACCCATATTTGGCACAGACGGTGTCGTCGGCGAACTGCGCATATATACCCATGAGCCACGGCGCTTCTCAACCTTCGACCGCGAGTTCGCCAGTGCTGTGGCGGCTATTATCGCTCTCGTGCTGGACAAAGAGACAACAAGGCAGTCACTGGCTCAAGCCTCGGCCACGACAATGTCGCCAACTACCACACAGCCCACACGACAAACGGTTTCAAAACTTCGTCATCCGGACTTCTCGCACCCAAGCGAGGCCGAATTCGCACGGCTCCTCGACTTCTATCGCATCGACTGGCTATACGAGCCGCGGGCCTTCCCCATCAAGCGTGACGGCAATCGCATCACCGAGATGTTCACCCCGGACTTCTATCTGCCGGAAATGGACCTTTATATTGAACTCACTACTATGAAACAGCGCCTCATCACCGAGAAGAACCGTAGAATTCGTCTGCTTCGCCAGCTTTACCCAGATATCAAGATCAGGCTTCTCAACCGGAGCGATTATGCCAGGTTGCTGGCCAAGTACGGATACGGCCCATTGGCCTCCGCCAAGGTCCAGGGCATCAGCCGTGTCCTTTTCAATCATGCTCAAATTCAAAGACGCGTGGGGGCCCTCGCCAAACGCATCTCCCGAGACTACGCCGGACACGACCTGGTGCTGGTCGGAGTTTTGAAAGGAGTCCTCTGCTTCATGTCCGATCTGATGCAAAGAGTGTCACTCCCTGTTACGGTAGATTTCATGGGAGTCTCCTATTTCGCCGACGCCGCCGGCGAAGCGGTGACCATCACCAAAAGGCTTGACACCAGCATAGAAGGCAAGCATGTCCTGATGGTGGAAGACATTGTGGACACAGGCATGACACTGAAGTACTTACTGGAACATCTGGCAGATGATAAACCCGCCAGTCTCAAGGTATGCACATTGCTGGACAAAAGAATTCGCCGTATTGTTGACGTGAAGCTGGACTACGTGGGATTTGAAGTAGCCGACGAGTTCGTAGTCGGCTATGGGCTGGACTATCAGGGCAAGTATCGCAACCTGCCATTTATTGGTGTCCTTGGCCCGACCCCTCTTCCCGAATAGCTCATTGTATAAAGAAGCTCCAAGTAACTCCGCACATAGGACCGGTACTGGACCTCCGACCCTAGCCTCTCACTGCCGGAACAGACCTGTCGTGCGTTTCAGCTGTCGCTTACCCTGCACTAGGGCCCACCCAGTCGAGTGTAGGCCTATTCCGCCCTCGGTACTGCTACCAGTCCGACAAGCTCGATTACTTGGAGCTTGTGTAATGTTACCACATCAACCAGTATTTGTCAATCATTTGTACTCGTCCCGAAATCAGCGATTGAAAGACTTAGGGCAAGAGAAATAGTCAAATAGTGGAAAAATCTGACCTTTAATACAAAGAGGCGACCTTTCATAGCTGAGCAGGCATTTCAATCGCCATTTTCGGGACGTATGAAGAAATTATCCGTGTCACTCTCACCACGAGCACTTCTGCTTGACGGCAACTGTAGTGATAGAGTACCCTATTCATTCACTTGAAACGCCATTTAGGGAGGCCAGACTGCAAGTGCTCTGCCGCGGTATTAGAGGCGCCACAGTAGCACCCGCCAATACACGGGAGGCAATCATAAACGCCACTAAAGAACTGCTGATGGAGATTGTCAATGCGAACAGGGTTGAGCTTGATAGCGTAGCCGGTGTCTTCTTTACCACCACCAATGACCTCAACGCCGAGTTTCCCGCGCTGGCAGCCAGAGAGCTTGGCTGGACGGATACTGCTATGCTATGCGGACACGAAATGGCAGTACCTGGAAGCCTGCCGCGTGTTATCCGTGTTATGATGCTCTGGAATACCAATAAGCCATCTTCTGGAATTGTCCATGTTTACTTGCACGAAGCACAGTCACTAAGGCCCGAAAGGCGCAAAGGGACAACCGGAGCTCAGGATAAACAATGATTGTTGTTATGAAATCAAAGGCTGAAGAACAGCATGTAGTTGCTGTTGTCCAGCGAATCAGGGAGTTTGGGCTGAAGGAACACATTTCCTATGGCGTTGAGCACACTATCATCGGCATCATCGGCCAGATATTTCCCGAACTAAAAGACCGCCTCCAGCTCATGCCCGGCGTTGAAGAAGTAATACAGGTCAGCAAACCCTACAAGCTGGCCAGCCGTGAATTCCATCCTCTCGATACCACGGTGAAAGTTGGCAATGTCGTTATCGGTGGCAAAGACATCGTTGTCATGGCAGGACCATGCGCCGTTGAGAGCGAGGAGCAACTGCTGACAACAGCCGTTGCTGTCAAAGCTGCCGGTGCCACAGTACTTCGCGGCGGTGCCTACAAACCAAGCACTTCTCCTTACAACTTCCGTGGTCTCGGAGAGACCGGCCTAAAGATTCTTGCTATGGCCAAGAAGGAAACAGGGATGCCAATTATTACCGAAGTGCTTGCGGTGCAGGACGTGGAACGCGTCGCCAGATACGCTGATATCCTCCAGATTGGCGCCCGGAATATGCAAAACTTCGTCCTCCTCGACGAGGTGGGTAAAACCAAGAAACCTGTCATGCTGAAGCGCGGCCTGTCTGCCACAATCCAGGAATGGCTCCTTGCCGCCGAATATATCCTGTCCGAGGGCAATGAGGACCTGATTCTTTGCGAGCGCGGTATACGGACCTTCGAGACCTCTACCAGAAATACTCTGGACATCAGTGCTATCCCTCTCATCGAACGGCTCAGCCATCTGCCGATAATCGCTGATCCGAGCCATGGCACCGGCCAATGGTATCTGGTATCACCGGTTGCCATGGCGGCAGTTGCCGCCGGCGCCGACGGACTCCTTATCGAAGTACATCCGAACCCGGAGCGTGCCCTTAAAGACGGCCCTCAATCACTCACTTTTGCCAATTTCGAGTCGCTTATGAAGAGCCTCGGCCCGGTGGCCTCGGCAGTCGGTCGTTCCTTGGCCAAACCGGCCCCGCAGAAGTAGTCCGAGCAGCACCAGACAATGACACCTGACCCAGCCTCACAACTAGCCGAAGTGCTGTCAAGGGTCAAACCCGAAAAAGACAGTCTACTGACAATCGGGGTTTTCGATGGCGTTCACTTGGGTCATCAGACCCTGCTGAGCGAACTTCATGCCCGGGCACGGCAGCGGGAGATGCTGAGCGGCGTCGTTACTTTCCAATCCCATCCCAGACGGGTACTCCAGCCATCTAACAAACTCCCTTTTATTAATGGCATCGAGGATAGGCTGGAAAAGATACGCAGCCTCGGCATCGACCTGGTCGTAGCCATCCCCTTCACCGTCGAAACCGCCCGCCTGACAGCCCGTGAGTTCGTAGCGCTACTGCTAAAGTACCTTAAAATGAAAGGGCTTATTGTCGGGCCCGACTTCGCCCTTGGCAGAAAGCGTGAGGGAAACGCCACTCACCTCCAGCAGTTAGGCCGTGAAATGGGCTTCTCTGTGGAAGTAATCAAACCGGTTGGAGTCGGCGGCGAGGTTGTCAGCAGTACCCTTCTGCGAAATACTCTTGCCCGCGGCGACATGAGGAAGTCAGCCAGGCTCCTCGGCCAACCGTTCTATCTCAAAGGCAAGGTGGTCAGGGGCACACAACACGGCCTCGACCTCGGCTTTCCGACGGCCAATCTTGAAATCCATTCCGGCCAGGTTTTGCCGGCCAACGGCGTCTATGCCACCATTACCGAAATCGCAGGAAACAACTACTATTCAGTAACCAATATCGGAAATCGACCGACCTTTGGCGACAATCCCCAAACCATCGAAACTCATGTGCTCGATTTCAGCGGGGACCTCTATGGTCAAGCCATCAAGGTAAGCTTCGTTGAACGTCTCAGAAACGAGATTCGTTTCAAAACCATCGATGAACTTAGGGACCAGATCCAAAAGGACGTTGCTAAAGCTAAGGTTCTCTTGGTAAAAGAAAAACCATCCCACGGCAGGTGAGTATGACTGTCCCACAACTTGATACGGTCCTTAAGCGCGGCGTAGCCGAAATCATCTTTGAGAATGAACTGAGAGAGCTGCTCAACAGCGGCCGCCCCCTGAGGCTAAAGCAAGGGTTCGACCCGAGCCGACCCGACATCCATCTCGGACATGTCGTCGGGCTGAGAAAACTACGACAGTTCCAGGAGATGGGACATCAGCTGGTACTCATCGTCGGTGACTGGACAGCTCAGATTGGAGACCCGAGCGGGCAGTCAACAACGCGGACTATGCTCTCAATAGATGAAGTCAAGGCCAACGCCATGACCTACATGGAGCAGTTCTTCAAAGTGGTTGACAGGAACCGGACTGAAGTCCGCTGGCAGACAGAATGGTACGGCAAGTTCACCCTGGAAGATGTCATTCGCCTGACAAGCAAGTTCACCGTTGCCCAGTTCCTGGCCCGCGAAGATTTCGCCAAACGTCACGCCGCCGGCCAGCCGATTGCCATAACCGAACTGCTGTACCCACTTCTACAAGGGTACGATTCAGTGGTAGTGAAAGCTGACGTCGAATTCGGCGGCATCGATCAGAAATTCAACTGTCTGGTAGCTAGGGAGGTCCAGCAGTATTTCGGTCAGCGGCCGGAGCAGATATTCTTAATGCCGCTTCTCGTTGGCACCGACGGTGTCCTCAAGATGAGCAAGAGCCTCGGTAACTATATCGGTATTACCGAAGCCCCCAACGACATGTATGGTAAAATAATGTCCATTCCAGACCGTATCATGGTCGACTATCTCGTTCTGCTGACTGATATTCCGGATGCGGAGATCTCAGAAATAACCCGTCAGATGGCCGGGCAAGCGCTCAACCCCATGATGATCAAAAAGCGTCTTGCCCGGGAAATCGTGACCCAGTTCCACGGGAAGGCGGCCGCCGACGAAGCTGATAACCATTTTGCCCGCGTCTTCCAGAAGCGGGACGTGCCTGAGGACGTAACTGAATTTGTTGTTGCTCGGGGCCAAGTTGATCTGGTGGAGTTGCTTGTCCAGGCCAACCTTGCCAAGAGCCGTAGCGAAGCCAAGCGCCTCCTGTCCCAGCGGGCGGTAGAAATTGACGGCTCAACCGTAGCCGAAGACAGCATTACCGTAAAAAACGGCAGTATCCTTAAAGTAGGTAAACGCCGCTTCCTAAGGCTGGTACAGAAGCAGGATGAATGCCCCAAAGGATAAGATTGCTCGGTTATTTATGATGGAGGAATAAGATGCAGCTTCGCATCCCCGGCCCAACCCCCTGTCACCCAAGGGTTCTCGAGGCCATGGCCAGACAAATGATAGACCACCGGGGCAAAGAGTTTGCTGATATGCTTGGCCGGCTCACGCCCAAGCTGAAACAGATTTTTCAAACTAAAGGCGATGTCTTTGTCATGACCTCGTCTGGCACCGGCGGTATGGAAGCCGCCATAGTGAACACTCTTTCGCCGGGCGATAGAGTCCTAGCGACCACCTGCGGTTTTTTCGGCGACCGTTTCGCCGAGATAGCCGAAACATATGGAGCCCAGGTGACACGCCTGACCTTCGACATGGGCAAGCCGGTCGACCCCGAAGCCGTACGCAGGGCTTTGCAGGCCGCACCAAATACAAAGGCTATCCTTGTTACTCATAACGAAAGCTCGACCGGTGTGACCAACGATGTCAAGACCATCGCCTCAATCGCTAAAGAGTTCGGCGCCATGGTCCTTGTCGATTCGGTCAGCGGCCTTTCATCAATCGATTTACCGATTGATGATTGGAACTTGGATGTGGTCGCCACTGCCTCCCAGAAAGGATGGATGACCCCTCCAGGCCTAGCCATGATAAGCGTCAGCCAGACGGCATGGCAGGCCCACGCTAAAGCGAAGATGCCGCGCAACTACTTTGATTTCACCAAGGCCAAGAACTTCTTCGAAAAAGGCCAGACTCCGTGGACGCCAGCGGTACCGGTATTCTTTGCCCTCGAAGTTGCCTGTGACCTGATCCTTGCCGAAGGTCTCCGGAATGTCTTTGCCCGACATGCCAGATGCGCCCAAACCGCGAGAGAAGGTGTCAAGGCAATGGGCTTGACTCTCCTCACCGACCCCAAGTGCGCGTCAAATACCGTCACCGCAGTCAACGCACCATCCAGTCTCGATGTAGCAAGGATGCAGAAGATTCTACGTGAGGAATTTCAGGTGTATCTGGCCGGCGGCCAGGGAAAACTTGCCGGTAAGATATTCCGCATCGGTCATCTCGGCTGGGTAACCGAGAACGACATGAAGGAAGTACTGGCTGCACTGGCAAAAGTAATACCCAGAGCCATGATCCAGGCTTAGGGACAAGGGAGATTATTATGAAGGTACTGGTCGCTGACCCCATCGCCCGGGAAGGCATCGAAGTCCTCAAGAAAGAATTGGAAGTTGACGTTAAGACCGGCCTCAAACCTGATGAGCTTAAGGCCATCATTGGCAACTACGACGCCCTGGTCGTCCGTAGTGAGACGCAGGTTACGCCGGAGATAATCGAAGCCGGCAAAAGACTGCAGGTCATCGGCCGGGCTGGAGTCGGCCTGGACAATATCAACGTGGAAGCAGCAACCCGCAGGGGCATCGTTGTCGTCAACGCCCCAACCGGAAACACTATTGCTGCCGCCGAACACACCATGGCTATGATGCTCGCACTGGCAAGACACGTCCCTGCGGCCAACGAGAAGCTTAAATGTGGCACCTGGCAGAGGAGCGCCTACGTCGGTGTCGAACTGAAGGGCAAGACCCTCGGAATTATCGGACTCGGCAACATCGGGCGCGAGGTTGCCAAGCGCGCCAAGGCCTTTGAAATGAAACTTATTGGTTACGACCCGTTCGTGTCCGCAGAGTATGCCGAAAACCTCGGTGTTAAACTCATGCCCATTGACCAGATTCTGGCCGAATGCGACTTTCTGACACTGCACCTGCCGCTTACATCCTCAACCAAAGGCATGATCGGAGCCAAAGAGCTGGCTAGGATGAAGCCAACCGCACGGATTATTAACTGCGCCCGGGGTGGACTTATCGATGAACAGGCACTATTCGATGCCGTTGAGCAAGGCAAAATCGCCGGTGCGGCGGTCGATGTCTTCTCGAAGGAACCCGCCACAGATAATATTCTGTGCAAGAGCGACAAGATTATCGTGACACCACATCTTGGCGCTTCAACCGCGGAAGCGCAGGTCGGCGTGGCCGTAGATGTCTCCGAGCAAATTGTCGACATTCTCCACGGGAAGCCAGCCCGATATGCCGTCAACATGCCACAGGTATCTGCCGAAGTCATGGCTGTTCTCCAACCTTTCGTTCCCGTGGCACACACTTTAGGCAGGCTTGCCGCCCAGCTCATGGAAGGTCAGGTCAATGCTCTGCAAATCACCTACTCAGGAGAGATTGCTGAATATGATACCGGTGTTCTCAAAGCCGCAGCTATCGGTGGTCTGCTCGGCTCTACCAGTGAGGAGCGCATCAATCTGATCAACGCTAATATCATCGCTACTCGTCGCGGCGTCAAGGTTGTCGAGCAAAAAGAGACGAGGTGCGAGAACTACGCCAGCTTGCTCACCATGACTCTTACTACTTCATCCGGTACACTCACTGTCGCCGGCACCACCATGCGCGGCACAGTTCGTATTGTCCGCATCAATGATTTCTGGGTCGATATTGTGCCAACCGGCGGTTATTTCCTCTTCAGTGACCACCGTGACCGTCCCGGCCTTGTCGGTGCTGTTGGCACGATTACGGGCAACGCTGACGTTAACATTAGCTCAATGCAGTTGGGGCGCCTCCAGCCCAGAGGACAAGCTCTCCTTATTCTTGCCCTAGATGAACCTCTACCGGAAGCCCAGCGCCAACAGATTCTGGCCCTGAAGGACATCTATACGGCAAAGTTGGTTAAACTATAGTCAACGATGCAACACGGCCATCATAGAACGAGCTTCATAGGATTTGTCGCTCTAATATGATCAACCATGGTCATTCCGCCCACCACAGCCCCAGCACAACACACAAGCCGAAGAAAAGAAGAAAAGTTACTACAGCGATTTCGACCGCCATCTTCAGCGGTTCCCTCTTACTCAGAAAATGCCGCGAATATTCCTGATAGGTGATAAGGAACGACATTGTTGCTCCAAGCAGTCCAAAAGAGGACCCGAATATAACCCAAATAGGCATCTAACGACCGCAATAAGAAATTCTGACCACCGGTTCATCCAGGGACAGAAAGCCGTGTCGGCGAGTTTCCATTTTGTAATGCCGAATGCTACATAAATTACCTGGTAAAAACGTACCTACGGTAGAATTCATCTATGCGCCTATCATCCCAGCCATCCCACTCGTCTTCAGTAACATACTTGCCCAACCCCTTCTCTCTCAACAACTGTTTCAACGATTTGTTCTCCTGCAAATGAAGGCGCAGGCCCATGGCGATTGAAAAGTTCTGTGTATAGTATTCATGGGTCTTAAACCTTAGTGACGCGTATTTTGGCCCTGTTTTCGCCAGCCACTCTCTACCCTCATCCGCCTCCGGCCTTTCGCTAAATAGACCATATTTGACAAGCAGAGCCATACCTTCTGCCTGACGGCCAAAAGCAAAGAAACCCTTCTTCCTTAGGAAATCATTGAGCTTGGCGTTAAAGTCCCTGGACATAGCAACTTCAACATGCACTTTACCATTGCCCGAACGCACTCCAAGTATTTCAATTGGAGAAACTGACATGCTGCTCGGATCAAGTATGGTCCTGCTGATGGTACGGAATTTCGAGAACAAACTTTTCACTGTATGCCACCCTGAGCTTCTCCCTCGACGCTCGTGCTCTCCAAGATTCTTCTCAGCTCCATGTTTTGCTTGACTATTGCCTCAAGCAGCGTATGGTCATGCTCACTTTGCTCAAAAAGCACCTTCATGAGTTCATAGTCTTCCTGCTCACTTCTAATCTGGTTTGCCAAGTAGGTATCCATGCCACGCTCAAAGGCTTTGAAAAGAGCGTCGCTCTCCGTCTCCCCATCGGCTGCGGCGCGCTCCTTCAGTTCCTCATAAACCTGGTAATCAAGCGATATGACAACCGTCTCACGACTTGACTCCGATTTGACATCACAGCGGGAGAAAAACCAGTTTAGAAACACTGCTTACCTTACTCTTCCTTTCAGTTGCAGTTCTCTAATAACTTCCACTGCCCTTCTTGCCACCAGAGACGACGTATTCTCTTTCATAACCTGCTCAAGTATTTGAATAGCCCTATCACCACCGATGTTTCTGATTGCTTCAACAGCCCGCAAGCGCACCGGCAAATAGGATAGAAGGGCCATTGCCGACAGAGTTTCTAATGCTTCCACATCTCCAATCTTACCCAGGGCCTCAACGCCGCTTTCCAACGCTCCCGCATCACGGCTGACTCTAAGCATACTGATCAACGGCATTACGGCATTACGAGATTTGAGTTCACCAAGGATCCAACAGGCACGTTGAACAGTATCCGGTTCAGGGTGACCAAGCGCCCGGATCAGCTTGCTGACATAATCAACGCCGTCTGTTTCTAGTTTCGAGCCGCAACGTACACATACCAGGCTTTCAGAAGCGTTTTCCATCCAGCACCTGGTGCAGAAAGTAACCATCCCTCAGCCGCCATAATCCGACTTTAATCTTTCCAGCAAGTCCGACACCTTACGTATCTCCACCGCAAAGTTATCAACCCTGGAAACCTCCTCTTTCACCACCTGATTTGCCGCAGTCTTTTTAGAACGTATCTCCCTTATGGCATCGCGAATAACCAGCAACGTTCCATCAAGTTGCTCATTGAAAGTCAAAACAAATCGGTTGAAGCTTGTATCAATACTCTGCAGCATAGCAAACCTCAGATTCTCGACATTGCGTGCTATCACCGTCTCAACCTCTTCCGTAAGCCGCCTCTTTACTCTGGCGATTCGGGCCTGTTTTGATAATAGCCGGTCAGCCCATCCGACAGGCAATGGATTCAATGTAAAGCGCGCGTTATCAGTTATCCAGAATGGTTCCTCTTTAATTCCGAAGACTTCTAAAGCCTCCGGCGGCACGTAACTGATATTGAAAACTTCAGCAGTTGCCCTGCGAACGCTATCTAGAATAGCCATCCCCGCTTCCCGTTGAGTAGATAGCACACTCTCAACCCGACCACGGATAGCGCTGGATATACTTATCAAAGCATTATTAAAAATTTCTGGTATTGATTCATTCAAACGACAACGCGCCACACGTTCAACCTCCTGAGACGATTGAGCTGAATCCATTGCCTCTTCAAGAATACCTGTCACCTGAGCCACAACCTTCCGATTGAGGTCCGATACCAGTGCTTCAAGCAATTCGATAGCCCGGCGATGCTCACCCTGGATAAGGTCTCCAGTAATCTGCCGCTGCTGCTCGGCCTCCACCAGCTTTGTCTCAAGCATTGCGAGACGTTTATCAATGTCTTCCAGCGGCATTTCTAAGGCCTTACGCATAAGTTCCAGCCGTAAGGAGATATCAGCCATTACATTCTCGGTTCTCTTCAATACAGACCGATATAAGGCTCGGTTTTTTTCAGAAGCAAGAAAATTGACTAGGTAATCATAAAATTCAGCCATACCGCTTTCTGCCCAGAGAGTAAGATCATCTCTCTGTCTGGCCAGGAGCCCACTTCGTGCCGAAACGCAGAAGATACGCTCACTACCAGAAAAACCATACTTAACCAACACCTGCTTCAGGAAGCTCAGTGCCATTCCAAGCTCATCGGGCAACAAATAGTCAGTCTTATTAAGAGCGAAGAACAATGTAGGTACTACAGAGCCCACCTTTCTTAAGAAATCAACCTCTGTTTGGGTTATCGGTGGGTCGGCGGAGACCAAGAAAACTGCG
>DAOUCU010000012.1:0-21364 GCA_034431935.1 Dehalococcoidia bacterium
CCGGTACGTGTAACCCGGGGTAAGACCACGCTAACTGTCACCATTAAGGCGCCGGACGGTAAGACGGGTAAGGCAGTGACCTACTTCGAAATTAAATAGATAAAAGTTTAAAGGAGAGAATCCTATCGCCAAGCCAGTAGTTCTAATTGTGCCTGCGAAGGACTCTCCTCACCTGAGAGACTCATGGTGGTTTAGTCCCGATCGACAACTATTGCCGGCTATCAACTACCACCGTTCTTGAGAGGGAGCAGGCATGAGTACGAGTGACGCCAGGTCAGCAACCCGGGAGCGAAAGCAGGGTTTGAGTCGTTACGCTCTGATGCCAATCCCAATCAAGGTGGTATTTCTGGCCGGCCCGGTCGTTGCAACCGTCCTTTTTGTTCTTCACTGGTTCTCAGTCCCCGTTTTCGGCACGATTCTTTCATCTACGCCATATTATTATCTTCTGCTCACCGTCCTGGCATTTAATATCTTTATGGGTCTCGGTGCTTCCATGCAAAGAAGGCGGCAGTCACCGCCATGGTACGATTATGTTCTGGCCTCAGCCACACTGGGCTGCATGGTCTATTTCCTGATGAACTCTACCGAGATCGCGGCCCGGAACTGGGACCGTCCGCCGGGTCTTACACAGTCCGCCTTCGCCGTCGTCCTGGGACTGCTCGCTCTTGAGGCAGGCAGGCGCATTGGCGGCTGGCCGCTGGTAATAGTCTACCTTGTCGCGATTGCATATCCTATGGTTGCCGAAAAAATGCCGGGCATACTCTATGCCATTAGCTTCAATTTCAGTGAAGTAATCGGGTATTACGCGTACAGTGCCGGCGGTATTCTTGGCTTACCATCACAGTTATTCGGTGAACTGGTACTCGGATTCTATCTCTTTGCCGGCATGATGATCGGGCTTGGTGGTGGAGAGTTCTTCTTGAGACTGGCTACGGCTATCTCCGGGCGGTTTCGCGGCGGTCCGGCCAAAGTGTCCGTGATAGCAAGCGGCTTCTTCGGGTCTTTATCCGGCAGTATTATCGCCAACATTGCCGGTACCGGTGCCTTTACCATACCTGCCATGAAACGTCTTGGTTACTCACCGGAGTACGCCGCGGCCATTGAAACCTGCGCATCGTCAGGTGGTGATACCATGCCTCCAATAATGGGCGGCATTGCCTTTCTGGTAGTGGTTATCGCCGGGGTTCAGTACGCCGATGTTATGGTTGCAGCTTTCCTGCCAACAGTTCTCCACTATTTCGCTCTTTTGGTCCAGGTGGATTCTTACGCCGTTCGTCACAATATCCACGGACTTCCCCCTGATGAATGCCCCCGTATCGGACAGGTACTCCGCAGTGGATGGCTGTATCTATTTATCATCCTGTTCCTCGTTTTCGGTCTGGTCTACATGCGCTGGGATGCCATCACTCCGATTTATGCTGTTGGCCTAACAATCTTACTGCAGCTGGCCACCTGGGTTGTCAGGCGAGTCATGTTGGCCATGCGGAGGCAGAGCGAACCTCAAATGTCCCTGGCGGTCAGCGCACGGCGGGCTTTAGCCAGGATGGAGACTTCACTGTCTGAGGCGGCCGGCCTGATCAACTATGGTGCCGCCATATTCATCGGTGTTCCGTTTGTTCTTATTGGGCTGAATCAGACCGGATTCTCCGCCGGTTTGACCAACTATGTCGTCGGCCTCGGAGGACAGAACATATACCTGATCCTCTTTGTCACCTTTGCCTTCTGTATCATTATGGGTATGGTAGGTCTTGGACGTGCCGCTTATCTGTTCCTGGCAGTCACCATGGCCCCGGCTTTAGTTTCCCTCGGTAAGGTGGCCCCGGAGTTCCAGGCATCTGGAGGCATATCGATTCTGGCCGTTCATCTGTTTCTCATATTTTATGTAGGGGTTGGTGGGTTTACGCCACCTGTGGCCATACATGCTTTCGTAGCGGCCAGCCTTGCCGGAGCAAGCCCGATGAAGACGGCCTGGATGTCATGTCGCCTGGGTATTGCTCTTATTCTGGTACCTTTCTTCTTCGTTCTCCGACCGGCATTGTTGATCGTTAATACTGAGTGGTATATGGTTATATATAGCCTGGTTCTTGTACTCGTTGGGATCTGGTTCCTTGCCTCAGGTCTGGAACGATACATAATTGGGGCGGGGGAACTTGACTTGCCCGCCCGTGTACTTATGATATTAGGCGGTTTTCTGTTTGCCTTCCCGGAAACGACGACTACTGTTTTCGGAGGAGTAATCTGTATCATCGCATACGCCTATACCGTGCTCCGAAATCGACGAGAGAAGGAAGCGACAGCTACATAAGAATACCGCCTAGTTGCTTTGGTTTGGTGAGCAGTGTTGATTTCTCATAAAAGGGGTAACCGATTTGGCAGATTCCTGTAAGGTTGGTGACCGAATCGCGCCAGATTCGGCATCCAAGAATCCCAATAGCACGCAAGCCCCGGACACAGATGAGGGTCTGTTCATCCTCTGGAGACTGTTACGCCGTACTTCAGAGATTGTGGAGCGCGCTCGCAATAAGGAATTAGCACGCTATGGCATCAACGTGAGGCAAGCAGCAACATTGCATCTGATATCTATGCTTGGTGAGAAAGCCATCCCGACCTACATCGCCCGACTCGAAATGCGCCAGCCACATACTGTGTGTCACATCATGCAGACAATGGAGAATCAGGGGCTGATAGAGAGACGCCATGACCTGGACCGTCGCAACAAGGTCAGAGCCCTACTCACCGACAAAGGTCAGAAGGCATACGAACTGTCTAAGGCTCGCCAGTCTGTCCATCGCATAATGTCCTGTCTGACACCTGAAGAAGTGCGACAACTCCGGGCACTCCTTGAGAAGGTTTATGAAGCAGGTAAACAGGAACTTCTCCGCGCCAACCACAGGTAATTACTTCCTGCTCGACATAGATAGCAATCCTCAAGCCTGGTAATGGGACGTCGACGCCTAGCCTCATCGTGTGATTGTAGCGTCACCTCCTCCAGTAGGCTATAATATCTCATTTGTTGCCATAGAAAGGCTTGTGAAGGCCGGAGGAACTTCCGTCAGATGGGCATTCAGCTAACCGACACCACGCTGCGAGACGCGCACCAGTCACTAATTGCAACCAGGATGCGTACACGGGACATACTCTCGATAATCGAGAAGATGGACAGGGTAGGCTTCTTCTCTCTCGAGGTCTGGGGAGGTGCCACCTTTGATACGTGTATCCGCTTTCTTAACGAAGACCCGTGGGAGAGATTACGCCTGGTTCGGGAGAAGGCAAAGCATACCCGCCTGCAGATGCTCCTCAGGGGCCAGAATGTGGTCGGCTATCGCCACTATGCTGACGACGTCCTGAACGAGTTCATTCGGTTATCGGTCAGAAACGGGATTGATGTTTTTCGAATATTCGATGCCCTGAATGACACGCGCAACATGGAGCCCTCAATTAGGATAGCCAAGAGCCGCGGCGCACATGTTCAAGGTGCCATCTGTTATACGATCAGCCCGGTACATACGGTAGAGAGCTTCGTGGAGTTAGCCACAACCTTAGAGGAACTCGGCTGTGACTCTATCTGCATTAAGGATATGGCCGGTCTCATATCTCCTCCGGCAGCATCCCAACTCATCAAAGCCATCAAGGCCAAGACAAGTATTCCAGTTGATCTGCATTCACACTGCTCCAGCGGCATGGCCCCCATGAGCTATCAGGCCGCAGCCGAGGCGGGGGTAGATATTCTCGACACCGCCTTCTCCGCCCTTGCATGGGGAACCTCCCAACCTCCGACAGAAAGTGTGGCAGCAGCGTTTAAGGACACACCTTTCGACACCGGATACGATCTCCAGTTACTTTACGAGATTGGGGAGGAAGTCGCCGATGTTACCGCCAAATACCGGGTGCTGTTTACTTCTGAGGCAACAAGGGTAAACATCAACGCGCTTATCCACCAGATACCCGGTGGTATGCTTTCTAACCTGGTCAGCCAGCTACGGGAACAGAAGGCTCTGGACCGACTCAGGGACGTCCTGGAAGAAGTGCCCCGTGTTAGAGCCGACATGGGTTACCCACCGCTGGTCACACCTACCAGTCAGATCGTTGGTATTCAGGCAGTCCTTAACGTACTTTCCGGCGGACGTTACAAGCAGGTATCCGGCGAGGTCAGAGACTACATGCTTGGCAAGTACGGCCGTCCTCCAGCCCCGATAAACGAGGAGGTACGTAAAGCCATTATTGGTAATGAGAAGCCGCTCGATGTCCGGCCGGCTGAGAGGATGCCGGCCGAATTGGGCAGACTCAGCCAGGAAGCCAGTAAGCTCGGTATTATCAAAAAGGAAGAGGACCTCATTACTTATGCCCTGTATCCTCAAGTGGCGACCAAATTCCTCAGGGGAGAACTTAAGGAGGAGGCCCTTCCAACAGGAATCGAGCCGGTTAAAGCCAGCGCTCCATCAACTGTTACTCCGATGGAATTCGCCATCGATGTTGACGGCGAAGTTTTCACGGTTAAGGTCTCACCGGTAGGCGGCAAGCAGACTGCCGGGGTGGAAAAGCCGAGGCCCATAGAGGTTTCTGAAGGAGCTGTGGTTGCCCCAATGCAGGGTATGGTTCTCACCGTCAAAGTTAAACCTGGAGATAAAGTTGCTGAGGGTGATGTAATACTAATCATTGAGGCCATGAAAATGCGGAACGATGTCCGTTCGCCATTCAGCGGCGTCGTTAAAGAGGTTCTCACCCACGATGGTGAAGTGGTTGGTAGCGGCGATGTTCTGGTGGTGATCGACGCCAAATGATCGGCAAAATCCTCGTAGCCAACCGTGGCGAGATTGCCATTCGCATCATGCGTGCCTGCCGGGAACTCGGGATACGCTCAGTAGCGGTCTACTCCGATGCTGACAAGGACGCGCTTTTCGCCAGGTACGCGGACGATGCCTTTCATCTTGGTGCGGCGCCGGCCACCCAGAGCTACCTTAATATCCCGAAGATCATCGACATCGCCAAAGAGGCGGAGGTAGATGCTATCCACCCCGGCTACGGCTTTCTATCGGAGAACCCCAACTTCTGTCTTGCTTGTGAAAAGGAAGCCATCAAGTTTATTGGCCCGTCGAGCCGTACGTTGGAACTGACCGGCAACAAAATCGCTGCGAAGATTGCCGCTGCTAAGGCCGGTGTGCCAACGGTCCCGGGTACCAATGAACCGGTTACCGACTTCGCTCATGCCAAACGTATCGCTGAAGCTATCGGCTTCCCCGTTATAATCAAACCAGCTGGAGGCGGTGGGGGGATCGGCATGAGCATAGTAAACAACGAGACGCAGTTGCATGAGGCTCTGGATTCTTCCCAAAAAATCGCTGGAACTGCCTTCGGCTGGGCCGACGTTTATATCGAGAAGTATATTTCACATCCCCACCACGTTGAGTTCCAGATTTTGGCCGATTCGCATGGCAACATCGTCCATCTTGGAGAAAGGGAGTGCTCCATCCAGAGGCGCCATCAGAAGCTGATTGAGGAATCGCCATCTCCCACTCTGAACGCGAGGATGCGCCGGCAAATGGGCGAAGCGGCCATTGCCGCGATGAAGGCCGTTGGTTACGAAAACGCCGGCACCGTTGAGTTCATAGTCTCCGGTCGCAACTTCTACTTTATCGAGATTAATGCCCGTATCCAGGTCGAGCATGCTGTCACCGAAATGGTCACCGGCATCGACATCGTCAAGGAACAGATACGCATTGCCTCAGGTGAGCCGCTCAGCATCCAGCAGAAGGACATCCGAATCAGTGGCTGGGCAATCGAATGCCGCATTAACGCTGAAGACCCCCTGAACGGTTTCGCGCCTTCTCCGGGCAAGCTCAGAGGTTATCGTTCACCCGGCGGCATCGGCGTCCGCGTGGACAGCGGCGTGCATACCCGGTACACCATACCCCACCTCTACGACCCCATGATTTCCAAGCTGATAGTCTGGGGGCGAAACCGTGAAGAGGCTATTCTTAGGATGCGGCGCGCTTTGTATGAGTATATTATTGTGGGAGTAAAGACCAATATCCCGTTCCACAAGGCAGTCATGGAGAACCCACGGTTCGTGTCTGGTGACTTCGGCACTAGCTTCATCGATCGTGAGACAACATTGGCAGACGATATGCGCGCCATTACTAGCCGCGAGAAAGCGCTTGAAGACAAGCTATCGCTCATATTCAACGAGAACCGTCGCGTTGCCGCAGCCGCCGCGGCGGCCATGATTGCCCAACTACAACAGAGTACTCAATCCAGCTAGTCCGTCACTGCGCCGCCCGTTATCATCGCGCTGACGGCTCTGATTCCTCACGAACACGAAGGCCGTGCTTTTTCCAGAGAGCCGTTAATCGACGTGCTTTGGCGAGCCTGCTAGCCACATAGCGATTATTCCTATTGCCAACGTAGATCCAGACCGGTACGCGATGGGAACCCTCTATCATGACCTCCCTTATGACCCGGATGAAAACTGGATTGGGGTCGTTGCTCCCCTCGTAGACATCAAATTGACCGGCAGTCTCCTCGAAGTTGCTCAGCGCAATGACCACGCCAGGCACTATACCCCCGCCGGGGTCATCAATCATCACCGGGAAATCACCAAAATCGTAGGCCTCTCCGTAGGCGTGTCCGCGACGTACCTCCGCAATCACCGCACCAAAACGACGTTCGTTCTGCTCTGGCGACATCAGGGTACCGTAGGCAAAGATAGCTCTCGGGTTGGGCACGGTATTGACAGCCTTTGTCCATCGCTGTATCTCAGCCAGAAAAACATACGGCGTGCCACAGTAATCTTCAACTCGGAGATAATCCGGCACCTCACTAATAGGCACTTCAAGGAGATGCTGTATCACCGTATATTCCTCCTCTTCGGTCACTTCGAGAGTGATATGGTTCCAGTCAAGTCTGGTGCCAAGGTTTCTCGTTAGCCGCATCGGTAGTCGCCGGCTGTAAGCGTTGAGCAGACGGCATGGAGACTCAAGAAATCTCAAATGAATCGTGGCAGGTTCTGCAACACGATGCTCTCCAAGAAAGACCCTAGCGGTCTTCCCGGTGACTGTCTCAACAAATCCGGCACTGATATTAAAGAAGCGCGGGACACCCTCCAGGTCGACCATCAAAGTCCTGTGGCCGCTCAGATAGTCATTTATCAGCGACAGAAGCCGGGCCCCACCCAAGCGCAATATGTCACGTGATAGTAACTGCACGTACGTTTTACCCAGTTCTATGACTGTCATTTCACCCTGGTCAGTGCTGATTATGGCTTGTGACCCCTTTTCCATTACGTCTGCTTCCTGAGACGAACTAATCTGATATCCCAGCACGTAGTTAGGTCTCTGGTAGGTAACATCCCTGATAACCACGGGCAACCTTGGCAATAGCACCCTGAAATAGTCCGGCGACCTGTATCTCGCCTGCCAGTGCCGATGTCTGCTCAGGTCAGCTTTGATCAAACCGGTAAAATAGTCAACCGCAGCAAACCAGAAGACAAAACCAGCCCGCATCTGATCAGGCTCCGTGACGTACGGCAGGCAAAGCTCCATTCGCCGGTTCTTCCTGGGGCGATACAAAGCGCCCTTCCTAGGATTCCGATTGAAAAGGAAGAGGGCCAGTATCGGGCTTACCGTGTGCGTCGCCAGCAGGGCAATATCCGCGCCGAGCTTCTGTGCTGGAACGCTTACGAACTCGTCACTAGGCACCGGAACCTCGAACCGGCAAAGGTCATCCCCAGCAAAAGAAGAGTCTAGTGTCAGATTCAGGTGAGTACTAACCCCGGCAATATGACAATCGCCACATAACTCAAGTAACTGCGCTCTCTGGACAAGAACGCAGTTAACCAGCGGCTCTACACCATCCGACAGTAGAACCAATGGAGTAGTGGCCTCGACAAGACTGCCCGCCGCGTCATAGTCGTGATACAGGGTGCCACCGTACCATGTCCATATCCTCCCACCACCCTGCTCCCGCTGGAGGTCCCCCCTTACAATCGGCACGTGTACAGCTTCATTGAAGAAAAACCTTTCCGAACAGCGGATAAGTTCATCTATAAGAACACCACGGTCATGGCTATCTGACACGCGGAACTCGTCCTCTACCCCGGCAAACCTTTCGTTTCCTGAAATAGACATTTTCACCAATAACCCTGAGTAGTCCTGAGCAAATTCTAACCCCTCCACCTCCCGAATGCCAAGAAACCGCTTGCGCTAGACGCGAGTCATAAGAAACACCAGCGGATTGCATAACCGGCACAAATTCAGGTATAATCCGGCGTTTGTTGAACAGCCCTTACCCCATCCAAGGAGACGTCCCGTGCCCGTTAATATAATTGTCTGCATGAAGCAGGTGCTCGACCCGGAAGCACCGGTTTCTACGTTTAAGATAGACCCCGAAATCAAACGGGCGATCCCGGCCCAGGGCACACCGCCAGTACTCAGTCCCTTCGACGAGAACGCGCTGGAGGGTGCACTCAGAGTTAAAGCCTCCAATCCCGGAAGTAAGATCACTGTAATCTCAATGGGTAAACAGATAGCCAAGGCTGTGGTCAGAAAGTCTTTGGCAGTCGGAGCTGATGAGCTCATTCTCCTTGAGGACCCGGCCTTTGACACCTTCGACCCATATTTCACAGCCTTCGTTCTGGCCTCCGCCATTAAGAAAGTCGGCAGGTATGACCTCATTTTGTGCGGCCGCCAGGCTGCGGATACCGATGCCGGTCAAGTGGGGGCCGGTCTGGCTGAACTCCTTGGGATACCATCCATCACCATTGCCAAAAGGCTGGAAGTGACCGACGGCAAGGTCAAGGTGGAACGGGTGATTTCAGACGGCTACGAAACGGTCGAATCGCCTCTCCCAACCCTGGTCACCGCCACCAACGAGCTTGGAGAGCTGCGCTCAGCGAATGTAGCCGCAATTATGCAGGCACAGAAGAAGCCCATCGTTACGTGGAAAGCCTCGGATCTGGGTATCGACACCACCAAACTTCAGCGCACTGTTTTCACCAGGCTATTTCAACCGGTTCGTGAGGTTAAGTGTCAAATGATTGCTGGCTCAACTCCTCAGGAGGCCGGCCAGAACCTGGCCACCAAGCTGAAAGAGGCGAAGGTCATCTAGCAACTCCCTACTGATTTCTCCCATCCCAGACAAATGCTCATCACAATCACATGGGTACTTCCGGTTGAATTACCAAACGGGACACACCTCTAGCCTCAAGATCATCCGGAAGATTGTGATTCTCAAAGAATATAGTGTTCCCCTTGCGTATCAGTAGAACCGGCATTATCTCACTGGTCAACCCGAAAGTGTACTTCCGGCATTCCCGCTGACACGGAAACACGCCAATACGCTCTTCCATCTCCGGAACATCACACGAAGCCGCAAGACACATGCGGGTGGTCGTAACATAAGCATACGGTACATACAGCGAGACCAGAAACCCATCAAGCGGCAAGTCTATCCCCTGAAGAACGTTGTCCAACTCAACCCGCCTCACCCCATACCCCGTCAAGAATTTACGCATCAAAGGGACCGTAAGGCTGGAGTTCCTGAAGTACTCAATGGTCGTCTCGGGAAGGCTGTCAATGACGATCATCAGCCTTGGACCGCGCTTCATTTTATTCAGCAACCGCCCCATCACTGGCACCAGGCCCGAAAACCGTCGTCTCATCAGACGTAGAATGCCGTAGTCGTTAAATACAACCTCTACCCCTGGCTTCTCGTTGGCCAGTATGTCCAATAGCGTCTCAACACGTTTAAGACCCGTCTCGGTCACGTAGGGCGTTACCATAGTAAACTCGATACCTTTTTCAGAGGTAAACATCATGGCAGATGTCAGCTCCTCACGAGTCGGGAGAAGGCGCTCGCAGAACTCATTACCAAAATACAGCCGTGAGAATCCTCCATTCCAATAATGAAGATAGTCCAATCTGGTGATGAACAGGGCATGCTCCATCAGACGGTCATCACCTCAGGGTAATAACACATGTAAATGCGGCACGGCCGTTTGTAAGTCTCTTGATACCTTCTCCGTGCCACAGCACAAAACTCCTGCTTTGTCGGCCGCTGCAACAGAAGGTCAAGAAGTGGTCTCAGAAAACGCACGTCGGCCAACTTCCGGCTGGTCTGGTTACCGCGACCAACAATTTTTACACTTTCTATGCCGAGCTGACTGAAGTCGAAAAGGGCACAGGCGCCACATGGAAAATCATCTACGTGAACCAGCTCCCATATCCGCTGCCGCTTAACCGAAATACGTTCGGCTATATCTTCGGCACCATCTTCGACCGCCACCGAAACGTCATAGGGCAACATGCAGGCATTGCGGTAAAGCAGGTCTATCGACCTGTCGGCAAGCCCGTGGTGAAAGGTACAAAACCCATCAACATTTGGACAGCGTGAGTTGAGAATAAATGTCTCCAGCTCGATTCCTTCAACAGCGCTTGCGATATGCCGGATTTCACCGATTGTAAGATGCCGGGGCAGAATGATTCTCGAAGCCCCCAGATCCGAATAGAACTTTACTGTTTCAGAATTGAAAGCAGTACCCCCGGTGCTGACCACAACTTTCATCCTTGTTCCCATCTGTCGAAGCAGCAAAAGTATGGCAGGATCGGCGATGATAAGCGAATCCACACCGATTGTCTCAGATTTTCTAATCAAATCCTTGAGGTACGGGTATTGTTTCTCGATGTAGTAGTGCTCGTTGAGCGTCAAAAAGACCGGTACCCTGTATGAATGAGCAATGTCAACACATTCTTCAAGCTGGTCAAACGTGGTGAAATTGGCACCACCGCCCGGTCGGCGGTTGATCGAGCCGGCGATATACTGGTTGTGCCAGTCCTCGGTCAATAAGCCGCAGTAAAGTTCATCAACACCAGCCTTGATAAGCGGCTCAACCTCTTCAACCTTGTCGACTGGAGAAAGTAGTTTCACAATAACTCTTCGCGATGACTACTTGAGGAGACCAACTATTTTACACTGTCATCGTGGAAAAAACCGCCCAGCTGAGAGTTCACGAGACCATTTTTGACAATCGTCACATGGTGGTTATCGTCGCTCGGCTATTCGCCTTTCCACACATCGCCGATGTCAAGCCCCAATCGGTCTACACCCTTCTCCTTGAGCTTATTGTAGAGGTCCGGGCGGCCCTCTTTCACGAGTTCCAGGTTACGCGAGATCATCAGCTGGGAAACACCAACCCAACCCTCGAAGAGTTTATACAGGAAGTCCACATCTTCATCAGTACATAGAGTATTCATAAACATATATCTGGCTGTCGTTTTGAAGAATGTGGGGTCGTTGAATTCAAAGGCATTTTGCCACCAGTTAACATACTCCGCATAGCCATTCTGCCCGCCCACTTCCTTCTCGATGGCCTTAATCGCGAGATGTCCCGAGGCCATAGCACCCTGAATCAGAGTCTCGTAAGGAGCTCCGGCGTCACCGACAACAACTACGTTCCCAACCGCTGGCACTTTGATTGGCAGGCGCATGTGGATGGTACATGCCGTCTCTCGGCAGATTCTGGCATGTTTGAACCACCCGGCATAAGTTGGATGTCTCATGAAGTTTTCAATCATGGCCTTCGGCTGGAGGCTTCCCTCAGCAGGACCTGCTACTACCATCATCCGTCCTCCCGCAACCATGAACATAAGTATGTCCGTCCTCGGGCTTATCGAAGGGATACAGAACGAAAGCCAGCAGTTACGAGGATATCCCTCCACTCCTTCCATCATGTAACCGGCCACCTTCATTGGAGGCGCTAGAAGCGGCCGGTTCTTATTCAGACCCAGGCTTTCAACTATTATCGAGTCGTTACCATCAGCAGCGACAGCGTGCTTAGCTTCGATTACCTCCTCAGCCGCTCCGCTGCGGACAACAATCCTGACGTTTCTGCCTGTGTCCTCGGCCCTCAATCCGATGGTCCCCTGTCTAACTTCGGCTCCGGCCTTCTCCGCCTGGGCCATGAGATACGCCAATAGTGTCTCCTTATCGTAGAAGAACCCGTACGGATCCTCGTTGCCATCAGGGTATTTGCCAATCCTGTGTCCCGAGGGGGAGAAATGGTAAGTGTTGTAATATGGGACTATCGGTCCCTTGTACTCAATAGCAAAACCCTGTGGATACACAAACCGGTTCGTATTTGGGGCAATCTCAACCTTGACAGGATCGCGATAGCAGTAGATACCGGACTCGGTAGCACCCTTATACTTTCCTGCCAAGAAGAACGTCTGGCCGCAGGTACGATTAACCTCCGTAAGATTCTTCTTACGCTCGATTAGGAGTACCTTAAGCCCATCCTCTGCCGCCGTTTTCGCCGCTACAAGCCCGCCAGGGCCTCCTCCAACCACAACAACGTCGTATTTCATTCCCGAAACAGACCTTCGTCAGTCAACTGTTTTTACTCACCAATGGCACCATCATACTGAGGCGTACCAGTCGTCTGGCCGTAACGAAGCCTACCCTTCCTTTGGCTCCTTATTAGGATGAAGCTTATGGAATTTCGCCAGAAGCTGTTCTCTGGTCTCCTTCCTCTTTGGATCCGGCTGAGGTGCATTCACCGGGCAAATCTCGGCACACTTCGATGTCTTATAGAACCCGACGCATTCGGTACACTTGTCCGGGTCGATTTTATAAATAGTGTCGCCTTCGCTGATTGCCTGATTTGGGCATTCGAGCTCACACGAACCGCAAGCCGCACACTCTTCAGTAATTTTGTAAGCCATCTGTCTTACCTCCTAACTGAACGATTTGATTTCCAGAGAAGACTTCTTTTCCACTTGCAACCCTGGTAGCAACTACATGCACGCGCCGAGCCTCTCAAGCTCGGCGCGTAAACAAACCTATCGTATGCGTTCTCACCTAGTCGACAAGCGGCTTGCTAATCCTAGTTACTTCGGCATACACCTCTTTGAGCGGAAGACGAAGCTTACCCATCTTAGGTAACAAATCCGGACGTTCCTTAGCAATGGTCGGCCCAAGTGCACCAAGGGTGCGCCCCATCATCTTTGGGGCCGAATACGGATTGAAGTTGGCGGGAAGCTCATCCTTAACAAGCCCGAAGACGTAGGACATGTCTTCAGCCTTATTTAAAACGAAGCCAAGCACCCAGTTCTTCATGTATGCCTCATGCGAATATCCTTCGCAGTAGGTCTCTTTCCACCATCGTAGATAATTGCTTATTCCGGTCACAGGAAGACCCAGCTGCTCTTCACGAATCGCCTGAGCTACCGCCTGACCACCCTTCCAACCGCACATCAGGGCACCGGTGTTTTCGATTTCCTGGGTTGATCCGGCATCACCGATAGCCAAGACATTGTCCTTAAATGGCTCCTCGATCGGGTCATAGCAGGAGCAGGTGCGCGAAAGTGCCTTTAACTGCTTGGCATCCTTGAACCAAGAGGCGGTAAAAGCTTTATTAAAGAAGTAGTCGGCTGCTTCCTTGTGGCTAACATTCGGGTTGACTGTCAGAAACTGCACGTTCCACTCATCTTCAAAAGGACGAGGTGCCATGAAGAAGAGAGCAGTGCCATCCTTGAGGAAGCCGGTTGAAGTGACGATAGTATTCGGGTCTGGCCCCTTGAGCCCTCTGAAATAGTATGAAGTAGTGATAAGGTTACACCAATAATAGCGGTTCTTGTTCCAGCCCATCTCCTCTGCAATTCTCGAATTGACACCGTCAGCGGCGATGACATACCGCCCCTCAAAGGTCTCGCCGCTGTCCCCAATCACAGTGGCACTCTTTTCTGTCGTAGTTACTTTCTGAACATGGACTCCGGCGAATATCTCGACGCCGAGCGGCTTGACAACGCTGACGAAGTCCTTAAACAAGGACTCCTTGTCTATGACAATGCCGGCCCTGGCGGCATCACCTATCTGGCGGCCTTTATCAGGATTACCGAGACGCACCGGGTAACCCGCCGGTGAGTAGAAATACCACGCATACAGGTTTCTGTAAGGTCCTGTGTACTTCACGGAGAAGCCATCATACAGGAACGACACTAGCCCTGCCTTCTGGTTAAAGGAAATAAGGTTCTTCATGTAAGGCTCGGTGTAGGAGACGAGCGTCTGAGCGCATGACCGATCAAATTTCGTAACGTCTTTCTTTCGCTCGACCAGCGCCACGCTGAATCCTGCCTCGCCAATCGCCCTGGCGGCGTTAAAGCCAGCCGGCCCCGCTCCCACGATGACTACATCGAACTTCCTGTTTGACATGCGTTTGATATTCCTCCTTATGTATTTTGAACCAGACTGACCTAGTTACCCGGTGGCTTGCTGATAGCGGTTATTTCGGCCAGAAGGTCCTTAGGATGGGACTCTTTGCCACGTCTCAGCCTTTGAACCAGCTCCGGTCGAGTCTTCTCAAGAATAGCCAGCGCTTTCCCCATAGCACCGGCCATTGCTTTGGAACCGGTGTATGGGTTCCAGCACGGGACAAGTGTTTCGTCTATCAGCCCGTAAACCGCTTCGATCTCATCTTCATTTCGCAGAATATACGGTAAAGTCATACCTCGCATGTACGCCTCATGGCTGTAATAATTGATGTAAGTATCCAGCCACCATCTGGTGTATTCAGATACGCCATTCACCTCTATCCCAATCTTGTTTTCACGTACCGCAGTCGAAATCGCCTGTCCTGCCTTCCAACCACTGAGCATGGCTCCTGCTATTTCCAGTTCCTGGGTAGAACCGACGTCGCCGGCGACCAGCACGCGGTCTTTGTAAGCATCCTTAATCGGAGAATAGCAGGCACAGTTGGCCGTAAACCGGCGGGTAACTTTCGCATTCTTGAACCAGTGTTTTATTACCGAACCTTCCCTCAACCATCGTGCCGCCTCGGCAAGGTCTACCCTCGGATCAACGGTTACCGTAAGTACATTAAAATCACCGGGATTAAATAGAGGAATAAGATAATAGTGGGGAGAACCATCGCTGAGGAATGCGTAAAGTTTGATAATCTGGTCCGGCTCGGGGCCGTCAATTCCTGACACGTATTCAGACAGACCAATGAAATTGCAAAAGTAATACCGGCCAGCGTTCATACCCATGACTTCAGCCACCTTGGAGTTACACCCATCGGCAGCAATACAGTAAGTCCCCTCGAAGGTTCTACCGCTTCCCTCGACCACAATCCGATCGATTTTCGGAGTAACCTTGTCCACCAGCACACCGCTGAAGACATCAACGTGACAGTCTTCGCATTCCTCCAGCAGGGAGCGAAACAATGCCTCCTTATCAAACGAAAGACCAATACGCCCATCGTCCCCTTTAGCCTTTTGTGCGGCATAGTCTCCAAACTTTACCCAGTGACCCTTGGGAGTTATTAAATTGAGGTTATAGTTATTCTGCACCGGACCGTCATACTTGAACGAAAAGCCGGTCGAAGAGAAGCAGATGCGCTTGTCCCGGGGGTTGTAATAACACAGATTCCCAAAGAAATATTCATTCATCGAAACAAGCGTCTGACCGCACGCCCTGGTCAACTTGGTAGGGTCGGTCTTTCGCTCCAGCAATGCTACGTCCAGACCATTCTCTCCCGCTGCTTTTGCGGCAAGTAGCCCCGCCGGACCAGCACCGACGATAATGACATCATACTTTTTTGACATTGCCTCTTCCTCCCTTCTTATTCCTCGGCGATAATCGGTTTGCTAATCCTGGTCACTTCAGCGTAGAGCTCGGCAGCCGGAAGGGCACGCCTCTTCAGCTTTTCGAGCAGATCAGGTCTTTGCTGCTGTATTATCGGTACCAACCTTTTCATCGCCGCGGCTGTGGGGGACGAGTAGGGATTATAACCCGGTGGGTAAGTTCCCGACATGAGACCATAGAAGTAATTCACATTATCAGCATTCTCAAAAACAATGGGGGCGGCAAAGCTTTTAATGTAATCCTCAGGGCTGACTCCTTTGATATAAGTAGCCTGCCACCATTTTATGTAGTCAGCAATACCTTTTACCTCCTGGCCTACCTTTCCCTCAATAACTGCTGTTGCCACCGCCTGACCGGCCTTCCAACCGCTGAGCATTGCTCCGGAATTCTCCAATTCCTGCGCAGCCGCCGCATCACCCACTATGAGAATGCGGTCTTTATACGGCTCATCGATAGGGCTGTAACAATTGGCGCCAGCGGTCCATCGTCGGCCCTTTTTCATGTCTTTTAGCCAGGGAGCGCAATATGCCTTCGAAGCAAAATATTCAAGGGCTGCCTCAAGATCGGAACGCGGATCTACCGTGACCAGGACGAGCAGGCTGCAGCCTTCCTCAAACCGGGGCATAATAAAGATAGAACTGTATATACCTTCTATCCAGTCGCCAACTCTTACGATAGCATCCCACACCGGAGGCTTAACCCCGGTCACCTCATAGGCAAGCGCGTATAGATTACAGTAATAAGTCCGCTTTTCATTAAATCCTGCAACCCGGGCCACTGTGGAGTTTACACCATCAGCGGCAATAACGTATGAACCTTCGAATATCTGGCCGCCGCCTTCCACAACTATTCTGTCGGCCTGCGGCCTGACTCGCTCCACCGGTGTGCTACTAATAACTTCAACGTGGAGCTCTCTGGCATGGTCTAGCCACTGGCGAAACAGGACTTCTTTGTCAAAAGACATGGCGACTCGTCCCGCATCGCCTTTTTGTCTCTGAATAGAAGGGTCGCCAAGAGTAACACGATTACCGTTCGGTGAATGTGTCAATACCGAATACACATTCTGTCTTGGGCCGTCATATCTGGCTGAAAAGCCGTCACCCGAAAACACAATCAACTTGTCACGGGGATTGTAATTACAAAAGTTGCCGAACAACCGCTCGTTCATGGCCACCAGAGTCTGACCGCATGCCCTGGTCAGCTTGGCAGGGTCTTTCTTCCTCTCGATCAGGGCTACATCTAAACCACTTTCAGCCGCCGCTCTTGCCGCCAGAAGCCCAGCCGGACCGGCTCCCACCACTATCACATCGTACTTCCTAGTCATCAATACGCACACCTCCTGAGCCAGCAGTGACCACTTTATATTCCCCGAGAATTATACTACTTCGTGGCATACATTTTGACAGAATTCGCCGTAATAATGTACACGATTGTGCATATTCGTGCTTGCAAAAGCCAATTTATCCATGGCAACGTTATTGATATCGCACGAACAATGCGCAGTCTACGATAGAATGCACTAAAGTGTCAAGTAGCAGGTTCGTGCCCTCCCGAAGGCCGTAACCTCGCAACTGAGCCTTCGAGTGGGAGGTTGAAAAGAGGGCTTCGACCGCTACCCGTGCGCCTTCTAACGGCTTAGTATCATTAACATTAATTGGACAGCCAGGCCAACATGACGCTTATATCAGTCCGACCTGCCTGCCAACCGCCTCGAATGTTCCAATCACGTAGTCCAATTGCTCGTCGGTATGTGTAGCCATAAAACTGGTACGCAGAAGTTCCCGGCCCTCGGGTACAGCCGGGGGAAGAGCGACATTAACGAACACACCTTTTTCGAATAACAGCTTCCATGTCATAAGAGTGCGATGAATATCGCCAATGATAATCGGGACGACCGGAGTAGCCGAGTTACCGATGTTGAAGCCCATCTTCCGGAAATGACGACGCATCCGGTCCGCAATTTTATTAACCCTGGCAACCCTGTCCGGTTCTTCACGCATTACACGCAAGGCAGCCAGCGCCGCCGCAGCACTGGCGGGTGGAATGCTGGCACTGAATATCAGGGCCCTAGCATGATGCTTGATGTAATGGATAACAGTCTCATCACCAGCTACAAATCCCCCGATGGAAGCCAGTGACTTGCTGAATGTGCCCACTATCAGGTCAACTTCGCTGGTAAGTCCGAAATGGGCCGCCGTACCCCGACCACCACCCAGCACACCCAGCGCATGAGCATCATCAACCATCAGTCTCGCTCCGTGCTTCCGGCACAATCTCACAACGTCGGGCAGGAGCACGATGTCGCCCTCCATGCTGAATACTCCATCAACGACAACCAGCTTACCTTTCCCGCCTGGTATCCCTGTCAGCACCTGATCGAGGTCCGCCATATCATTATGCTGGAACCGTCTGGTCTCTCCCCAACTAAGCCTGGCACCGTCAACGATACTGGCGTGGTCTTCCTTATCCAGAACGACGATGTCACCACGCCCGACCAGCGCGCTGACAGTACCCAGGTTGGTCTGCATACCGGTCGAGAAGACAAGCGCCGCTGGCTTACCCACCCACTTGGCCAACTCCCTTTCAAGTTGTTCGTGAAGCTCCAGAGTACCGTTCAGAAAACGGGAGCCGGTGCAACTGGTGCCAAACCGGTCAAGTGCCTCTCTGGCCGCCTGCCGCACCTTTGGATGCGTGGTGAGACCAAGATAGTTGTTCGAGCCGCACATGATTAACCGGTGTCCCTGGTACTCTGCCACAGAGCCATCATTCTCTGTCAGAGGGATGAAATACGGGTAAAAACCAGCCTCAATAGCTTCCCTCGCAGCGGTAAAGCGCGAGCATTTTTCAAATATATCCATGTAGCTACCTCTTATGCCCGTTTCGTACTTTCCTCAGCGCTCTTGCCACCATACGGTCTAACACCCCGTAGAACACAGGGCCGGTAAGGCCAGTCATCCAGTAAAGGAGCTTGCCTTGCGCCCCGGGGATGATAATGTATTGCCTTCGGACAATTCCCTTTAAAATAGCCTCAGCCACCTTCGCTGGCGCCATCACCTTCGTGGTGTCAAGATGCTTAACCGCCGCTGGCTTCAGCCGATTCTCGCGTTCAAGTTGAGGAGTATCAGTATTCTGGGGGAAAACGATGGATACGTTGATACCCAGGGGTTTCAGCTCGGCTCTCAAAGAGTCTGAGAAACCGCGGACGGCGAACTTGGATGCGGAGTAGGCGGTATAGGCATAACCCCCAATGAATCCATAAACCGACGACACATTCACGATGTGTCCTGACCGGCGTCCCAGCATCGATGGCAAACATGTCGATATCATGTTTACAGTACCGAAGTAGTTTATGTCCATGATACGGCGAACCGACCCGGCACTCGTTCCCTGGAAAAGTCCCACTTCGACATCGCCGGCGCAGTTAACCAAAACGTCCAGCTTCCCACAGGCTCTTATCACTTCGGCAACAGCATTCTCGCACTGGCTCAGGTCGGTCACATCTGTAACCAGCACTCCACAACGCTGACCTGAATTTCGGCGCCCGGCCTCAACCCGGGCCAGTGCCGATTTCAAGCGCTCAGGATCGCGTGCCAGCAGATAGACATGGGCACGCCTCTGAAAGAACCTCCTGGCCGTCTCCAGGCCGATACCGCTTGAGCCACCGGTAATCAGCACTACTTTGCCCTGAAAGTCCATCGCTAAGATACCTCTAAATCATAAATGCGCCAGGTCTTAGTACGCCGCATTCCGATTGTTTCCAGCGCCTTAATAGTCCGCCAGTTGTCTTCCAGAAGCAGTGAAGCTTCTACTAGACCGTAATTACGGCTGGCCGAATACTCAAGAACCTCTGCACCAAGAAGCACCTCCACCCCACGATTGCGAAACGGCTCCCTTACGCCGAAGAAAAACCAGCGCACACGCCCTATCCGCCGCCGGCCAATCAGCAGTCTGATTACACGTACGAAGTCACTATCGCCATACCACCGCCAGCGCGGTCTGAGACACCAGTTCGGGTCTGGAATAATGCCAAGCATTGCCGCGGCCTCGCCTTTAACGAAGGCCAGCCGCACCAGGCCGGGGTCGCCAACGATGCGCAGGTAACCGGCCATCATCTCCGCCTCAGCAGGCGAAACCGGTAAGAACCCCCAGTTATGTGCCCATGCATCGTTGTAGATTTCCATCATCAGCCGGACGTCGGCATTAAGGCTTTCCTTTGTCACGCAGCGCGTTTCGAAATTGGAACGCCCCATTATCTTCGCGGCAAACTGGCGTATCCGGGGCAGCATACCTGGCGAAACATTCATAGCATGAGCCAGATAGTCTTTGGCTTTGACGAACCCGTAGCGCTCCAGAAAGTCCCGGTAGTAAGGAGGATTATAAACCGTATCAAAGCAGTTTGGATAGTCGAATCCTTCGATAAGCACCCCCTGCCTTTCATGGGTGGCGCATGAGTATTCCCCTGGTCCTCTCATCACCTTCATACCTCTCTTGTGGACCCATTCACGCGCGCGGTCAATCAGCATTTGCGCAACATCATAGTCATTCACCACTTCAAAGAAACCGAAAAAACCGAACCGGCCCTTATGAAACTCGTTGAAACGGTGATTGATCGCGGCACTGATTCTCCCGACGGGCCGGTCGTCCCGCCATGCGAGGAAATGTGTTACCTCGGCATCACGATGATAAGGATGAGCCGGTGTCAGCAGCCCGGGCATCTTCAGCAACCTGTTCCCCAGCAATTCCGCCGTAAGCGGCGGCGTCCAATATGGACTGCCACGATAAAGTCGCCAGGGAAAGCGTACAAATAACCGCAAACGCGGGTGTCCCAGAGGCATCTCCTCAATACGAATGTGGCTAGAGGACACGATAATTCATTCCCTATCGCTAGAAGCAACCTGTGAATACTTGCTCCATGATACCACAGCGACGGTTGTCCCTGTGCTATACTCTTATTTGTGATCGGGTAACGTTATGACTCTTCCAATCACACCTTCACCATCCCCTTTCATGACAGTGGTCATACCGGCTCTAAATGAAGAGTCCGTTTTGGGACGTTGCCTGGAGTCGCTGGCTGCTCAGAAGTGCGACTTTACCTACGAGGTGCTCGTTGTCGACAACGGCAGTAGCGATAATACCGCCGAAGTGGCCCGCCGCTATGGTGCCAGGGTGATTCGTGAAGAGCGGCGCGGTATCGGCCACGCAAGATCAACCGGATTCGCTCAAGCGCGAGGGACCATTGTCGCCAGCACCGACGCCGACACCATCGTGCCCCGGGAATGGCTTGCCCGGTTTGCCGGGGTATTCCGGGAACACACTGAAGTAGTGGGGGTTGGCGGGCGATTTGTATATGTTGATGGGTCACCTGGAATACGTCTGTTGGGACACATAGCCAACTACCTGACACCGGCGATTGTCCGCGTGGCTCCATTCCTATGGAGTTTCTCCGGTTTCAACTTTGCGGTACGTAGGGATGCCTATCTGGCTTCCGGCGGCTTCCGCACCGACCTGAAGTACGGAGAGGACTGGGATCTCGGTAAGAGACTCCGACGGCTGGGGCGCGTGGTCGTCGATAACGGCTCGTGGGTAAAGACATCCGGGCGCACCAGTGAGCCTGATCCTTTATGCCTGCGCCGACTTGCGAACTATTTCAGCCTCGTCATTTTCGGAAGGATCTACCTGCGTCCCTTGACCAGAACTCCCACCAACTCTGCCAATACCGGATAGGGCGAAG
>DAOUCU010000013.1:0-13762 GCA_034431935.1 Dehalococcoidia bacterium
AGTCAAAAGGTAGGGGGTTCGAATCCCCCCGGCTCCACCAGGGGTTACCATAGGTAGAACCTCTACCTTCTCGTTTTTATCCCCTTTCCCTCCCAGTGGCAGCGGCAGCCGGTAAATACGGTTACCTTCTGTCCGTTTACCCTGTGTGATTCACAGAGATTGTTTCAATATCCGTAGTTCAACATCTTTGCCGCAGTCGGATACATGGAGGACTCCTTTTACGGCATTATAGAGTTCCTCCACTTCATCACATAAAGGAGTCTGCGGGCTCAGATCCGCTACCCTGTCCATTGGTGTCTTACCGAGTGAGCCATGGATCCGGCCCCGGTTGCAACAATGCTGATACTCAGCTAGGCAGAACTCTCCGCTCCTGCTCCGTGAAGATTTTCCTGTTCGGAGAATTACGAGGCCTGCGGCTTTTACCAGCAAGGCCGTCTGTTCCAAATTACTGATAATGGTGGGGCCATTTTCTCAAAGTCGGCGGGGATATTCCGCATCTATGGCATGTGACGCCCAGATTCCCTGAAGGCTTGTGGTGTTTAATCCTTTTTGGCCAAATGTATGTTTACTGATCTATAACACCATTCTGATTGAAATGATGTCTATGAGTCACACAACTAATATCCCACGAACACAATGTGGCCTATGGAGAACCGCCACCGTCCTTCCTGTTTTGTTGCCATTATCAATCTCCTTAAGCTAAATATCGCCGGGGTCACGGGGGCAACATCTTATAGCCAACTTATTTTGCCCTGACAGTAATTTTCTTGGGTTTCGCTTCTTCAGCCTTAGGAATGGTCACCGTCAGTATTCCGTTCTCGACGGCGGCATCAATCCTGCTGGCATCAATCACAGATGGCAGAGTCACGGTACGGGCCACGTCACCATAGCCGAGCTCGTTGACCAACCAACGGTAGTTTTTGGCTTCCCCCTGCTCTGCCTCGCTGGGGACGTGTGCCTGTATCGTGATAGTACCTTGGTCAGCATTGATATCCACGTCCTCAGCCCTGACGCCGGGCAGATACGCTTTAACAATGTAATCACCGTTCCTCTCGTAGAGGTCGATGGGCATGCTTCTGGCGCCGGTCACCTCACGGACGCCTGTCTGGTCACGTCGAACGAAGCTCTGGTCAAGGAGCCTGTCCATCGCCTGCCTTAGTGTTACCAGGTCGGTATAGGGGTCCCATCTGTGCATTACCATTTTGTCCATTCACCTCCTTGTTTACTTCTTTCCTTACTGCTTAGTGAGCCTCCCGTGACCTCAGCGATATAAAAGGGGCTCACCGAATCTTCTTCGACGAGCCCCGGATGCCACCTTACTAGTATTTGTTTCGTAACTTCTGCAAAACCCAGAGAGCATCCGGGCTCCGCAAAAGCCACTCCGTAGCCAGCTAAGTCAGATTTTCAAGACTTCCCCTCTGCGTTCTATTTTCCATATCCGTCACACTGCCTCACCTCTTCTCATGGCCAGAATTGCCTTCACGCCTTCCAGATTAATACCTTGGTCTTCAAGCCTGGCTATCTCTCTAATAAGCTCAATCTCAGAGTCGCAGTACAGCCGCTGTCCTCCCTCGGTTCTGGCCGGCTCAAGCAGACCATTCTCCTCAAATCTCCTGATACGATGAGCCTCAACACCCGTGAGTCTGACAGCCACCCCCATTGTATATTTGCTTATTTGATTCTCAGCAGGCTGTACCCGTTCCTTCTTACCTCCGGACATAGCCGCCATTGAATGCTCCTCCTGTAGCGGAGACCATATAACTATCCGGCTACATATAATTCAGGACTCATTATAGCAACGATGTAACTACTTGTCAAGACTTCTTACAAGGTACTGTATCGTTATTGAAGTATTGTGTAACCTATATTACTTCTAATGCGGATATGTATTGACATAGCTCATATCAGCAGTTATAATATTCATACGATGGACAGTGCTCAAACCGAAAAACCAATGAGAGATAGTCAGGTTATGGAAAGCACGCTTGGAGTTTACGTAATGCAGGTAGCTTCAATGCTTACCGGAATGCATCCGCAGACTTTGCGCAAATACGAGCGCGCCGGCTTCTTAGCTCCATCGCGCCGCTACATGCTGCGTATGTATTCGGACGAGGATATTGCCCGTCTCAAGATGATAAAGCACCTCGTCGATGACGTGGGGCTCAACTTGTCCGGCGTAGAGCTGGCGCTCAAGCTACGGAAGAAAGTGCTCGATATGAAAGAGGAAATTGGCTCCGCTGGAATGAGCCGACGATTGGAAGAGCGACTGAATTCTTTGCTTAACGACATGCTTGATATGCTCGGCAACTATTGACCTGCAGTATTAGCGCTCGAGGTGATGCGTCAACGTGAAGACTGAATGGATGCAACCGGTGATGACCAGATAGTGAAGCTTGTGAATGACCAAAGGAGTGACAGTATATGAATATAAATAGATTTACCGAAAAAGGCCAGGAGGCAATTCTAGCCGCCCAGAGGCTGGCGGAGGAGAGAAAACATACCCAGCTTGAGCCAGAGCATTTACTTATGGCCCTAATTAGCCAGGAGGGCGGCGTGGTGCCTCAGGTCTTGGGCAAGATGGGCGTGGACAGTCGAGAGGTGAAGCCCCAGCTTGAGAGTGAGCTGGAAAGAATGCCCAAAGCCTATGGCCAGATCCAGATCTACCTCTCGCCGCGCCTGAAGCAGGTCCTGGACGACGCAGAGAAAGAGGCCAGCAATTTTAAAGACGAGTATATCGGCACCGAGCATTTGCTTCTGGCTATCGTTGACAAGGATACCGGCGCCGCCGCCCGTATCCTGAAAGGGCACGGCATCACCAAAGACCGCATCTACCAGGTGCTTACCTCTATACGGGGCAGCCAGCGCATTACTGATCCCAATCCCGAAGGCAAATACCAGGCGCTGGAGAAATACGGGCGCGACCTTACCGAGATTGCGCGCCGCGGCAAGCTCGACCCGGTAATCGGGCGAGACGAGGAGATAAGGCGGGTGATTCAGATACTTTCCCGGCGCACCAAGAACAACCCCGTGCTTATCGGTGAACCGGGAGTGGGCAAGACGGCGATTGCTGAAGGTCTGGCACAGCGCATCGTCCGCGGCGACGTGCCCGAAGGGCTGAAGAACAAGCGCATCGTGGCGTTGGACCTAGGGTCGCTTGTTGCCGGTAGCAAGTACCGCGGCGAATTTGAAGAGAGGCTGAAGGCTGTTTTAAAGGAAATCCAGCAGTCACAGGGTGAGATAATCCTGTTTATTGACGAGCTCCATACGTTGGTTGGAGCCGGTGCCGCTGAAGGCGCCATGGATGCCTCCAATATGCTTAAGCCGATGCTCGCCCGTGGTGAGCTTCACTGCATCGGCGCGACCACACTCAACGAGTACCGTAAACACATCGAAAAGGACGCGGCGTTGGAGAGACGCTTCCAGCCAGTGATAGTCAGCGAGCCCTCCGTGGAGGATACCATTTCTATCCTGCGCGGCCTGAGGGAACGCTACGAGGTACACCACGGCGTGCGCATCAAAGACGCGGCGCTGGTGGCCGCCGCGGTGCTGTCGCACCGCTATATCAGCGACCGCTTCCTGCCCGACAAGGCCATAGACCTGGTTGATGAGGCTGCCGCAAGGCTGCGCACGGAGATAGATAGCGTCCCTACAGAGCTCGATGAAATCCAGCGGCGAATCATGCAACTTGAGATTGAGCGTGAAGCCCTGAAGAAGGAAAAAGATGTCGCTTCCAAGCAACGCCTATCCAGTATGGAGAAGGAGCTGGCCAATTTGAAGGAGAAGGCCACCAAGCTCAAGGCCCAGTGGGAGCAGGAGAAAAACGTGATACAGGAGCTGCGCCAGCTCAAAGAGAGGCGCGGGCAAACGCTACACGACATTGAGCGGGCGGAGCGACTCGGCAACCTGGAGCAGGTGGCCCAGCTCAAGTACGGGGCCCTTGTGGAGCTGGACAAGCAGGTCAAAGACAGGGAAAAGCAGCTTACAGCTAAGAAAGGTCAGCAGTTGCTTAAAGAAGAGGTGGACGAGGAGGATATCGCCGAGGTAGTGAGCCGTTGGACCGGAGTCCCGGTAAGCCGTCTCATGGAAGGTGAGATTCAAAAGCTTCTGCACATGGAAGAACGTTTGCACAGGCGCGTTGTGGGACAGGACGACGCCATAAGAGCGGTAGCCAATGCCATACGCCGCGCCCGGGCCGGACTGCAGGATCCCAATCGTCCTCTGGGCAGTTTCATTTTTCTCGGCCCCACGGGGGTAGGCAAGACAGAGCTAGCGCGCGCCCTAGCCGAGTTCCTCTTCGATGATGAACGCGCCATGGTGCGGCTGGATATGTCGGAGTACATGGAGAAGCATACCGTGTCCCGCCTTATCGGCGCTCCACCAGGTTATGTCGGTTATGAGGAGGGGGGACAGCTCACCGAGGCCGTCCGCCGCAAGCCATACACCGTAGTCTTACTGGACGAAATTGAGAAGGCTCATCCCGATGTCTTCAATACCCTTCTTCAGATACTTGACGACGGGCGTCTCACCGATGGTCACGGCCGGACGGTAGACTTCAAGAACACGGTACTTGTTATGACCAGCAACCTGGGCAGCCAGTGGATTGCTGAGCTCGGACCCGGGCAGGAGAACGAGATCCGCAACCGCGTCATGGAGGCTCTAAAAGCCCAGTTCCGTCCCGAGTTTCTCAACCGGGTGGATGAGATAATCATTTTCCACCAGCTCGGCAGAGAGCAGATCAAACAGATTGTGGACCTACAGCTCGCTCAACTCAAGAAGCGGCTGGCGGATCGTCGCATCGAGGTTGAGCTTACCGAGGCGGCTAAAGAGCTCCTGGTGAAGGAAGGCTATGACCCTGCGTACGGAGCACGTCCATTGAAGCGGACCATCCAGCGGCTGGTCCTTGACCCGCTGGCGGTGAAGGTGCTCGCAGGAGAGTTTAAAGACGGAGATACTATTACGGTGGATGTCAGGGCGAACGACATCGTTTTTACAAAAAAGGGGGTAGCCGTGGCAACTGGCTAAAGTGATGGCATATGAGCACGAGGATCTGCATGCTTCCGCAAATTGACGAGACGAGGCCAGAGGAGGCGGCCAACATACTATGCAATATGTGTGGCGTCAGAGCTGTCGACATGGTGGAGGGGCCGCCAGACCTGTCTGTAGCCATTAAGGCACGTAATCAAGAGCCGCTAACCGAAGCGACCAATCAAGCACCGGCTTCAGTAGAATTCGCGACCGAGGACGTGCAACAATTACCGGTGCAAAGCAACGGAGGAATCCAACTATGAAGCTGTGCGTAAAGAAAATCTATTGTCCCGGCTGCCAGAGGCTGGTCAGATGTCACGAGCAGCCGGTCAATGACATAACCAATATAGTCTGTTCGAGGTGTGGAAACCCCATCTGGATAATAAAGGATGGCATAAACTGGCGGTACGCCGCCAAGAAAAGGATGAGCAAAGTCGGCTCCGGACAGGCCGAAGGGGCATAAACAATACAACAAAGACAAGAGAAGGAGGTATAGCTATGGCTGATCTGATTCGATGGGAACCATTCCGCGAAATGATGACCTTAAGGGATGCCATGGACAGACTGTTCGAGGACAGTTTTGTCCGTCCTTCCCGTATTTTCTGGCCTGAGCTCGGGAGGGGAGAGCTACCGATCGACATGTACCAGACCGCCAACGACGTGGTGGTAAAGGCTTCCATCCCGGGACTTAAGCCGGAAGAGGTTGATATCTCCATCACCGGAGATATGATCACCATCAAGGGCGAGCACAAAGAGGAGAAAGAGGCCAAGGAACAGGACTATTTCTACAAGGAACGCCATTACGGAGCCTTCAGCCGCTCAATATCCGTCCCCGTCCCTGTAAAGACCGACAAGGCAGAGGCTACCTTTGAAAACGGTGTCCTTACCCTCACCCTGCCCAAGGCCGAAGAGGCGAAGCCCAAGCAGATCAAAGTAAAAGCCAAGGCAGCAATTGAAGGTGCCAAAAAGTAGCCTCGGAGACGTTTTTCGGCCTGTTCGGAGCCGACTTTGCCGGCAAGGAAGACAGAGCACCTAGAACAGCTGACCGTTTCTGGAGGACATAACATTGAGCGCCACCGGTACTAAGCGTGACTATTACGAGGTACTCGGCATTGGCCGCAATGCCGATGACAGTGCTATCAAGAAAGCCTACCGCACTCTTGCCATGAAGTATCACCCGGACAGAAATCCCGGCGACGCACAGGCGGTGCAGCGCATGAAAGAGCTAAACGAGGCTTACGCCGTCCTCAGTGACCCGCAAAAGCGGCGCCTTTACGACCAGTACGGGCATGCTGGCCTCGAAGGTTACTCCCAGGAGGACATCATCCGCAATGTCGATTTCTCCAGCCTCTTTCACGAGTTTGGGCTCAGGGATTTGTTTGGCTTTGGCGACAGCATATTTGGCTCTTTCTTCGATAGAGCAGGAACAGCCAGAGCCGAATCAGGGAAAGGTGCTGACCTGAGATATGATCTGAGTGTAACACTTGAAGAGGTGGCATCAGGTGTGGAGAAGGTAGTAAACATACCGCTAACTGAGCAATGCCCCGGTTGTAATGGTATCGGTGCTCAGCCCGGAGGTCTTTCCCGGTGCAGCGACTGTGGAGGCACCGGCCAGATTGTTCGGCAGAAGCGCTCCGGCTATACCCTGATACACCAGATTACGGTGTGTGCCAAGTGCAGCGGCAGAAAACATGTCATCGAAAAGCCCTGCCCGCAGTGTCAGGGCAAGGGTATCATCCAGCAGACTAAAGACGTGCGCGTAAGAATACCGGCAGGGGCAGATACCGGATATGTCATTAAGGTCCCGGGCGAGGGTGAGAGGGGAAAATACCGACCGGGGGATCTTTATGTTGTCCTTAATGTGAAAAAACACCCCGTTTTTGAGAGGCGCGGTGACGATATTTTCCTCCAGCAAGATATAACGCTGACGACAGCGGCCCTGGGAGGGAAGATCAAGGTGCCGGGCATACACGAACCACTGGAACTCGAAATACCGGAGGGAACCCAGACAGGTTCGGTATTCCGGATACCACATGAAGGTATTCCCCATCTTGATCGGCATGGCAGAGGAGATGAATATGTCATGGTCAGGGTGCTAACGCCAACGAACCTGTCTCCCAGGGAGAAGGAGTTGCTCAAGGAACTTGAAAGGCTCCAGCAGCAGGCAAAGGATGAAGACAGGGCGGCTGACGGGTAAAAGAAACTGCAAAAACGGGGTATAAGGAGGCAAATCTATGATGATTCAGTTTCGCCAGGATTGGATAAATGATGTGAATATGATGCGTCAAGAGATGGGGCGATTGCTTGACCATCTTGCCGGCGTCAAGCCGCCAATGGTCAGGTTCTTACCCACCATTTGGGAGCCGGCTATTGACCTCTACGAGACCGATGATGAGCTTGTGGTGACGGTGGAAGTGGCAGGCGTCAGAGAGTCCGACTTCCAGATGACGGTTGACCGAAACATATTCACTATTCGCGGGGACCGCCAGAAGATTCTAAGAGGTAGCAAGACAGGGGTCTACCACCAGATGGAGATCTCAAGCGGCCCATTTGAGCGGAGCATCGTTCTACCCGAGGCAGTCGATGCTGAAAACGCCAGGGCAACCTACGAAAATGGCCTAGTTGAAGTTGTCCTGCCCAAGGTTAAGAAGGAGCGGACCGTCAGGGTGGACATAAAGGTTAAATGACCCGACGACCGGGTTAAAGGAGGCAGGTATGAAAGTGGAACAACGGGCCGAGCAGAAGATTGGCGAGGCACCCATTCCCGAGATAATTCCCGTAATTCCCAGCACCGATATCATTTACCCCTCCATGGTCGTCCCGATGGCTGTCACAGAAGAGAAAACGATAAAGTTGATAGACGAGGCGGCTACCGGCGACAAGATTGTGGGGCTCTTTGCCCAGCAGCCGGGCGTGGAACAGGCACCACCGGAGAACCTGTATAAAGTCGGCACCGCTGCCAGCATACTGAAAATGTTCAAGATGCCGGACGGATCAGTGCGCGCTTTCATCCAGGGTATCTGCCGCATAGGCATTATTAGTTTTTCACAGACCGAGCCTTATCTCAAGGCAAGGGTCGGTCGCATTGTGGAGAGAGTCGAGAAGACCCCCGAGCTTGAAGCCCTGCGACAGAACATCCTTACCTCGTTTCAGAAGATAGTCGGTTCGGCGCCGAATCTTCCCAACGAGCTGGCTATCGCCGCTATGAACATGCCCGAGCCGGGCACTCTGGCAGACTTTGTAGCGGCGCACATCAACCTCAGCCTCCAGGAACAACAGGAGATTCTCGAGACGGAGGATGTCAAGAAGCGCATGGAAAAGCTAATGACCTTTGTTAGTCGCGAGATGGAAATCCTGGAGTTACGGGGCAAAATACAGTCGCAGGCACAGTCGGTAATGGAAAAGGCCCAGAGAGAGTTCTACCTCAGGGAGCAGTTAAAGGCCATCCAGAAAGAGCTCGGTGAGTCCGATGAGCGCACTGTGGAAATCAATGAGCTTAAGAAGAAAATAGACGAGGCCAACGTCCCTTCTGAAGCCAGAAAGGAGGCGGAGCGGGAGCTTGACCGCCTCTCCAAGATGCCACCTCAGGCTGCTGAATACACTACGGCGCGCACGTACCTTGACTGGGTAATATCGCTGCCCTGGGCAAAGAGCACCAAGGACAATCTCGATGTTGAGCGTGCACGGCAGATTCTGGATGAAGATCATTATGACCTGGAGAAGGTGAAGGAGAGGATTCTCGATTATCTCGCCGTGCGCAAGCTGAAGCAGGACATGAAAGGTCCGATTCTGTGCTTTGTCGGTCCTCCGGGCACCGGCAAGACATCAATGGGAAGATCCATCGCACGCGCCCTGGGGCGACAATTCGTCCGCATCTCGCTGGGCGGCATCAGGGACGAGGCCGAAATACGCGGTCACCGGCGCACCTATGTGGGGGCGCTACCGGGGAGGATAATCCAGGGCATGCGTCGCGCCGGCTCCAATAACCCCGTCTTTATGCTGGACGAAATAGACAAGATAGGGGCTGATTTCCGCGGCGACCCCTCGGCGGCACTGCTGGAGGTGCTTGACCCGGAGCAAAACTACGCCTTCAGCGACCACTACCTTGAGGTACCTTTTGACCTCTCCAAGGTAATGTTTATCACCACCGCCAATTTGACTGACCCCATCCCACCGGCGCTGCAGGACAGGATGGAGGTACTGGAGCTACCTGGCTATACCGAGATTGAAAAGCTCCAAATCGCACGAAGGTTCCTCATCCCCAAACAACTTAAAGAGCATGGGCTCACTTCAGAAATGCTGGATATCCCGGACGACACCATCCTGACCATAATTAGAAACTATACCAGGGAAGCTGGCTTGAGGAACCTGGAGCGCGAGATTAGCACCATCTGCCGGAAGATAGCCCGGCAGGTAGCTCAGGGCGTTCAACAAAAGTTCAACGTCGCGGCCGACGGACTGAAAGAGTTCTTAGGGCCACAGAAGTTCCGCTATGAGCTGGCTGAGGAGGCGGAGGAGATAGGCGTTGCCACCGGACTTGCCTGGACTCAGGCAGGCGGAGATATTCTATTTGTAGAAGCCACCCTGATGCCGGGCAAAGGGAATCTCACTCTGACGGGACAGCTTGGCGAGGTGATGCAGGAATCGGCGCGAGCAGCCCTCACCTATGCTCGTTCAAAAGCTGGCACGCTCGGCATTGATGAGAAGTTCTACGCCAAGAATGACGTCCACATACATGTTCCCGCTGGGGCCATCCCTAAAGATGGACCTTCGGCCGGCGTTACCATGGCGATCGCCCTGATTTCGGCGCTGACAAAAAAGTCGGTCCCGAAAGAAATCGGCATGACCGGCGAAATAACGCTCAGGGGCAAGATATTACCCGTCGGTGGGATTAAAGAAAAGGTTCTGGCGGCGCATCGTGCTGGCATCAAGAAGATAGTCCTTCCGGCTGATAACGAAAAGGACCTCGAAGAAGTGCCGCAGCATGTGAGAAATGAACTAAACGTAGTCTTTGTCAAAAACATTGATGATGTTCTGAAAGAAGTTCTGGGTCTGGTCCCGTTTGCAACAATCAAAACTTAATAAGAAGCTACCCAGGGTACCACTCTGACACCGGGCCAACAGTCCTGCCGGTAATCTCGCAAGCACACTCAGCCTAACATCGTCTATAATGTCACTCCGTAATCCAGCCGACAGATCATTAACAGACCCGAGGGAAGTGAAATTTCTACCATGACCATATCACACGCCATAGGCAACACCCCGCTGGTCGAACTGGTCAATCTGAACCGGAACCCGCGGGTGAGAGTCTTTGGAAAACTGGAGGGGAACAATCCGGGAGGTTCGGTCAAGGATCGCCCCGCTTACTACATGATTAAGAAAGCCGAAGAGGCGGGAGTTCTCACCGCTAAGAAGACCATTATCGAACCGACATCAGGAAACATGGGCATAGCCCTGGCCATGATCGGTGCCTCCAAGGGCTATCGCGTGAGACTCTTCATGCCGGAGTGCGTCAGTGCAGAGCGGAAACTTATCATCGCCGCTTTTGGCGCCGAAGTCATCCTGACCCCGGCCAAAGAGGGCACCGACGGTGCGATAAGGGCCGCTCACCAGGCACTCAGAGAGGAACCGGACAGGTACTACATGCCAAATCAGTTCGAAAATGAGAGCAATGTCCTGGCCCACTATGAAACCACAGGCCCGGAGATATTCACACAGACACAGGGAGAAATCGATGTTTTCGTCGCCGGTATGGGGACGACGGGGACACTTATGGGAGCCGGCCGTTACTTAAAGGAGGTAAAACCGGCCGTCAGAATTGTCGGCGTTGAGCCGGTAGAGGGGCATACGATACAGGGGCTCAAGAACATGACCGAGTCGATTGTTCCCCGAATATATCACCCCGACCGGCTGGATGACAAAATCATGGTAAATGATGATGAGGCCTTTGAAACCGCCCGGCTATTATCAACAGTGGAGGGGCTTTTCGTCGGTATGTCAAGCGGTGCCGCAGTAGCCGGCGCACTGCGGATAGCCAGAGGCATGGACCACGGTACGGTTGTCGCCATACTACCCGACCGGGGAGACCGGTACCTGAGCACCACCCTCTTCAGGTCGGTATGTGCGAGGTGTCCTCCCTAAGAACCACTTCTCAGGCCAGCCGCACGTCGAACTCGGGAAGACGGCTTTTAACAATCTCCAGCGCCCTGCTGGCCTCAGTACCCGGCAGAGTAACAACAATTCGAGCCGCCGCCTGCGGCTTCGCCTCACTTTTATCTGTTGTCCCTGATAAAGGTGCAGGAACATAAAGGTCCACCATACTGGCCACATCAACGCCCACAAGGTCACGGCCGCGCGCATAACATTGAGCAATCACATCATCGGTCGGTTTGCCCTTTGATACAACCGGCTCGAAAGCCTTCTTCAGGTTCATGCCGGCGCTGAGCCGCTCGATAGGCGGGAGATGACGGTACGGGTTTGCCGAAGCTGAAGAACAACAGAAATACGGCCGCGGCTTCATTTCCCCGGCTTTGGTTTTTTTACTGAGTCGCATATGCTCCCGGTCGAACCATTCCTTAAGACGGCCGTGCATGTACCCGTAATAGTTGCCGCTTCCCCAGATAAGTGCGTCGCATTGTTCGACATCCGCACCGGTAGCTTCACCCGCTTCTTTAATAGTGACCTCTGCGCCGGCAGACTTTGCCCCTTCTGCGGCAGCGCGGACCATCTTCTCCGTGCTCCCGCTCTGCGAAACGTAAATAACAAGGACTTTCCCGTTCATTGTCTTGAAGCTCCTTTACGCGATACCTAATTATAACCCCCGGCTCCAAGCGAGACTGTTCAATACTCACAGTCTCAGGTTATTTCGCTCCTTGCCGCAGGCGCAGTGATTGCCACAACCTCCATGCTCATGTACGAAGCAACCCGATCACCACAACACCTGAACCATCGCGACATGGACATCACCGTGACCAGCACGTCGGAAGCGATGCCGGCTAGACCCTCACGGCCTTCGCTGGCGTACGAAGTTATACGCCCCTTGGTTGTGCGAATTGTCGCGTCCGCGATGAAATCGGCCGAGGGTGAGGGAGTCGCCTCCGGCAGAGGAGTAGTGATTGACGAGAACGGCATCATCCTGACCGCTCTGCATGTGACAAGAGGCGCCACAAGCATACGGGTCATCTTTAGCGATGGAAGCGAATCAGAAGCCTCAGTAATTGTGAGCCAGCCGGAAAACGACCTTGCCGCGCTACAGCCGAAGCTTCTACCCGACGACCTGATTCCAGCCACCCTGACAGGCCCAGACACGCTCAATGTTGGAGATGAAGTAGCTCCGCGTGCGGCTGGACGAAGACACGCTTAAACGCATGGCCGAGAAGACTGACGGGAGATACTATAGAGCGAGCAATGAGACCGATCTGAGCAAAATCTACGAGAACCTGGGGTCACAAATCGTCTTCAAGACGGAACAGACCGAACTCACCGCCTGGTTCACTGGATTTGCGGCACTTCTCCTGCTGGTCGCCGGCGTGCTTTCCCTGCTGTGGTTCAACCGCCTGCTGTAAATTATCCCTTTGTTCAATGATGCGCCGGAAGGTCAATGTGTCCAGGTAGTCCCAGACCATTATCCTGGCGGCTAACAAGAAGGCAGGGCCAACAGGCAACTAAATGGCGTAAGTTACTCGGTCGTCCTGAGGGCCTGTATGGGGCTCAGTCGCGAGGCATGCCATGCCGGGTAGAAACCGAAAAATAACCCCACCGCCACCGACACCGAGACCGCCAGCACGACGATATCGGCTGAAACCGTAGTAGCCATATTGCCAAAACGGGAAACCATGTTCGATACTCCCCAACCAACTCCGATACCGATGATGCCGCCGGCCAGAGTCAGCAAGGCCGCCTCCACAAGGAACTGCACCCAGATATTCCAGTCATGCGCGCCGAGGGCTTTGCGGATACCTATCTCACGGGTCCTTTCCACCACCGAGACCAGCATAATGTTCATCACGCCGATACCGCCGACCAGAAGAGAAATAGCCGCTATGGCACCAAGAAGAAGTGTCATCGAACTCATTGCCTCGGACATTGTCTCGGCCAGCTCGGCGACCGAGGTCACGGTGAAGTCATTATCCGCCGTGGCGGCCAGCCGATGACGCTCCCGGAGAACTGCAGTGATATCACTAACAATCCCCCCGGAAAGCTCCTTATCGGCCACCGCTACTACCAGCGAGTTGACAATATATTGGCCACTGGTGGTGCGCTGTCCCGAAATCGTTCTCAAGGCGGTCATCGGCATGACAATGGAATCGTCGCTCAACCCCAGAGTTGACTGTCCCTTGCTCTGGAAGACACCGATGACAATGACAACAGTGTTGGCCATGCGAATTTCCCTGCCCACGGCACTGCCACTGCCAAAAAGGGTCTCCTTCACGTTTGGCCCAATAACAGCCACTCTCATGCTGTTATCATAGTCCCACTGGCTGAAGAAAACGCCGTCAGCCATGACAAGGTTATAAGTCTGCTGATACTCCGGCGTTGACCCGATCACCTGGGTACGGGTGTTTTTGCCACCGGAAATAACCTGTACCGAGCTGTTCAGCAAAGGGATCACCGAGGCAACACCGGGCACCTGATTGGCAATAGCCACACCGTCTTCATACGTAAGCGAGGTTGCACTTCCGGCACCCCCGGCCACCCCGAACTGGCTGACCGAGCCCGGACGGACAAAGAGCAGGTT
>DAOUCU010000014.1:0-15323 GCA_034431935.1 Dehalococcoidia bacterium
AGGCAGTTTAACAAAGGATTGACAGGCAGTCGCTAGGAGCCGTAAGATAGACGGCAGCAGGAGAAAGGGGCTGACTTGGACCGTAGCTTGAATGGGCCCGACCGCTCCGTGATGCCGCGGCTGGTTGCGATAATGACGGCGGTGGTGCTGGCACTGGCCCTGACCGCAGGGTGCACGCCGGCATCACCGCCTTCCGGTCAGACCGGGATTCCCCCGGGCGGCTTGGGCATATCGGCGACACCGAAGGAAGACGGCAAGGGCGATAGGGACATCACCTACATCAGCCCGGCCAAAATTGACATCGAGAACCTTTACCCCGGGGCCACCGGCGAGTTCGAGCTCGAGGTCCACAACGGCAAGGACATGCCGTGCACCTTCAGCATTACCGCCCGCCCGGCGGACTCAGCCGAAGCGCCGTTCGAGCCCCTGCCGAAAGAGTACCTTGACTGGGTAAAAATCCCCGAGCCGAGCCTGCTGGTGCCGCCCAAGGAGTCAAAGTTCGTCACCATCGCCGTCACCATGCCGCCGGATGCCACGGTAAAGCAGAAGAAATACGAGCTCCTCATCGCCGTCAAGGATACCAGCCAGACATCCTTCATCCAGATTGAGCTCGGTCTCCGGGTCATGGTCTCGACCCAGTAGTCTTTCCGGGTCTCCGGGCTCCTGGCGTCCTGCAGGCGGGCGCCGTTTAATCACGCCGCTGTCCCTGTCCCATCGGAGTAACCGCGAGGCTTGCTCATTGAGAGTTGCAATTAAGAATATCCGGACATTACTACTGTTGCTGGCCTTAGTTTTGACAGCCGGAAGCACGGCACCGGCCCATCTGGCGGCGCAGGAGACCGCCGGCGTGACCATCACCGTTTCCGGCCGTGCCGCGCTTCACATCGCCTTCGTCACACCCAATCGCCAGGCGGCGGTAGGCCAGGTCTCCGAAATCATAACGATACAGGTCAGGACCGGCAGCGGCCGGCCCTACCCGGTGCCGGCAAGCGTGACCGTGGCCCTGACGACAACTTCCGCTTCCGGAGCTTTCCTGTCTTCACTGGCCAGCCCTATCCCCATCTCCACCGTAACCATTCCGGCGGGTCAGGACAGCGCGTCCTTCTATTATGTAGACTACGTCCCGGGCACCTACACCATGACCGCCGCCGAAACGCCCGCCTCGGGCTGGATTGCCGGCCGGCAGACGATAACGGTTATTCCAGGCGGGGGCGGTGGAGGGGGCCCCGCACCAGAACCGACACCGACACCGACACCCACACCGACACCGGAACCAACACCGGGGGTCAAAGGCATGACGGTCTTCGTCGGCGACCGGGGGCAGGACATGCCGGTCAGGAGCGATGGTACCGTCATCAGCACCGTCACCGTGACCGATACCGCAGGCACCAGTTCTATCGTCATCCGGGCCGGCACCCGGATAACCGCGCTGACGCCCGCGGCCGATGGTGAAGTTGTCATCCCCGTCCGCATCGAGGTTATCCCTTCGCCGGAACCGGTGCCGGCACCACCACCTCCGGGATACGCCATGGTCAGCATCCTGTACGAGGCCCGCGCCATTGTAGAGAACACGCCGGTGCCGATATCCTTTGACCGCCCGGTAACACTCACTTTCGGCTGGGACGCGCAGAAGTACGCCGGCGCCACCGATATCTTTGTCGCCTACTATGCGCGTGACCGCGGCTGGATAAGCACCGAGCCGCCGCCGGGATACATCGCCGAAGCCGGCAGGGCCGCCGGCCAGGTGACGCACTTCACTCCGTTCGCCGTATTCGGCAGAATTGGCCCGGCACCCTCCCCGGCTCGGTTCGATGTCCGCAACCTGACGGTCTTCCCCAGAGAAGTCAGGGCCGGTGAGAGCGTTACCATCAGTGCCACCATCACCAACATCGGCGGCATGAGGGGCGAGTACGTGGTCCGACTGAACATACCCGGACTGCTCGAGACCTTCCAGACTATCAATCTGGCCCCGCGGGAGACCCAGCAGGTGCGCTTTACGATAGTGCCCGGTGCCGACGGCACCTACCCGGTTGAGCTGGGCAATGTGGGCAACTTCTTCACCGTGACCGCCACGCCGTCGCCGCCGCCGGTAAGAGTCTTCACCTTCAACTGGTGGGCCTATTTGATTATGGCGGTACTGACCGCGGCTGTTTTTCTGGGCATCAACTACGGCATTATCGTCCCGGCATGGAGGCGCCGCCACCCGGCGGTCATTATCCGCCGCGTCGGGCGGGAGCGGGAGAACCTGCTCCTTAAAGTGCGCAACCTCACGGTGACACCGCCCGTATCCCGGCAGGGCAGTACCGTAGTCGTGACCGCCGATGTCACCAATATCGGCGAAAACGCCTGCAACTACAGTCTGGTGCTCAAAGTCGGCGGTATTGTCGAGGCCCTCAGGGAAGTCAACCTCAGACCGGGGCAAAAGGAGAGAGTAGCCTTTACCCTGATGAAGGATACCCCGGGCGACTACGAGGTGGACCTCGAAGGGTTAAAGGGGCATTTTGTCGTTTCACCGCCGGCCCCGACCGCGCTCGAGCCCGCCCCCCAGCCCGAACCACCGCGCCCGGGAGACTACCGGTAGCAGGGCGATTTCACCACCCCGCCGGATTCCCTTCAGAAGGACACCCCCGGCTAAAGGTACTCCTCAAGCCCCTTCATGAGCTTTTCGGTCTCCTCTTCGGTGAGGGCAATGTTGTTCTCGAGGCGGCGCAGGGCACCGTCAACCTCGGGAAGCCGGCGCCGGGCCTGCTCCAGCCGGTCGTTCTGCCGGCGGATTTCCTCGTCCAGTTCGCCGAAGTCGAGGCCCAGCGCCGCCCGCTGGTCGAGGAAGCGGAGCACCGTTCTCGCCGCCTGCGGGTCTTCGACGTTGGCCAGGTAGAACGGCACCGGGACCCAAAGCGTGGCCGCGGCGATGTTGCGACGGCGTGCCACCCAGATGAGGAACGAGTTCAGGGTCGGCCGCTGGCCCGGGGGCGTCTCGTAGTCCATATCGCTGGCAAGGCCGAAGTCTTTCAGCGTCTGCGTCATCTCCGGCCCGTTGGATACTGCCATTATCTGCCGCGGTACGGTGTGGGGGTTCAGGGTGACCATGGCACCTGTGGCATACAGCTCCCTGACATGGCAGTAATCGCGGGCAATATCCATGACGGTGTCCAGAAAGCGGTACCAGTCGGAGCGCGGCGGGTTGCTGTTGAACAGGGCCAGGTTGCGCCGGCACTGGTAGAACTTGCTCGATGGAAACTGCGCAATATCGTCATCAATGGCAACGCCGCTCAGCGGGAAATAGTCCGGCGGGTCAATCTGGGCAAACTCCTCGGCCGCAAGGTGCCTGGCCAGGTAGTCAGCCACCCTGACGCCGAGGCGGCCGCCGTCCTCGTTCCAGGTAACCAGCAGATAGGCGCTCTTAAGGTCCGGCTTGCCAAAGACCCGGAAGTCGGCAGACTCAGGCACCCTCTTCTCCTTTCGACTGCCGCTTGAACAGCCGGTCCACCTCGTCGAGGATGCTCTTCTTGTCCTCCTCGGTGATGGGGCCGGAATCGCCGCGCCCGCCGGGGACGATATGCTTGAGCCGGTCGAGCTGTTCCCTCACCTCAGCGGGAAATGCTTCGTACAGCCTCTGAATCTCGCGCTCGGTGCGCTCGATGACGGCTTCCAGACCGCCGAGCTCGAAGGTCACCCCGAGCGCCACACCGAAGACCTCAAGCACCGACCGCGATGCCTTGGGATAAGGGAACGGTATCTCGTGAAGGTAGGATGGTATTTCTCCCATGAGGCAGACGGCCTCGATGCCCCGCTCCTGGGCAACACCCAGGAGAAGTCCGTTAAGGCCGGTGATGCTCCCCTGACCGCCACGTTCTTCGATGTCCGACATCAACACGGTATTGGGGTAGCCCTTAAACTCGTCGATGAGCGAGGGATGATTGGGCACGGCCCAGACGCGCGGCCGGCTGGTGTGATGGACCGCCGCCACCGCGGCGCCGGAGGTATAGACACGGCGGCAGTTGAGGTCTTCGGCGATGTCCATGACCATGCTGGCCAGCTGATAGGCCTTACGCCCTTCGGCGTAGTTCGTCCGGCCCACCGTCGGCTGCTCCTCGCCGATAAAGAAGACGATGTCGTACCGGGCCGTCCTGGCGAAATAGAACCGGTTCGACGGGAACTCCAGGTCGGCCAGCTCGCCGTTGCGGATAAGCGCCCGCCGGGGATAGAAGAACTCCCAGGGCTCGATTTCGCCGAACTCCTCGGCCCCGAGGAGGCGGCGCATGGTATCCACAGCCAGAAGCCCGATGTTCCCGATGCCGGGCCACCCGGCAATCAGCACCGGCCTTTCCAGCTCCGGCTCCTTGTAGATTCTTACTGCCATCCTGTCCTCTGCCCTTTCCCCGGAAGGGCAGGAGTCTGTGAAGGGACCATGTCCCTCAATCACTCCCTTTCAGTTGCGCCCTCTCTTCAGAGGGAAGGCGTTAATTTCTTCCAGGGGCCCTGCCCTTCAGACTGCCCGGGTGTGGGGGCCACTCCCTATTTCACCTGCTTTTTAAGGCGGTCAATGATGCGGGCAAATTCCTGGCTGAAGCGCTTCTCGTGCTCGCTGATGAACTTCTGCCATTCCTGGCTCGACCTTACCGCCTCGTCCACCGTCAGCTGGACTACCACCGTCTGCTGGCCCTGCTTGACCTGACGCATCCTGGCCCGCGGGTCCCGCTCGACCTCGGCTTTGAGGTAATCGTAGCCCTGCTGGAGCTCTTTCCTGTACCTTGCCTGGAGAGCATCAATCATGCCCAGCGTCTGCTCCAGCGCCGATGTTCCCGCCTGACCTTTCAGGGTCTCGATGGCCACGATGCCCGACTTGCGCTTCTGCAGTTCCGGCCCGACACTGTTAAGCGTCAGCGAATCGATAAGCTGGAGCTGGGCCTCCTTGAGCAGCGCTACCTTGCCTTCGTCCTTGAACGGCTTGAGCTTCTGCCACAGGCCGTCCGCATCCAGGTCGCCTTTGTAGAACGCCGCCAGAATGCCGTTTAACTGCTCGGCGGCCTTCATCCGTGCCTTCTCCTCCGGTGTCAGGTCGCCGATGCTGGCCAGCTTTTCCCGCATAATCGGCGGCAGTTTATCTTCCCAGGTTGCCATGACAGTACTCCTTTGCTATCTTGTGTCACTCTGGAGAGTGCGCAGCACTCAGCACGGCACAAAGTAATGGTAAGCCATGCCATTACTATTGTGTCACTTTGGGCGCGGCAAGGCAATCCGGCCCGGGCCGGGCCGCACTTTGCCCCACCGGACGATTCGCTGTCCCCGGTGTCATTCTGGAGGACGGAAAACCCGGGCGGGGCACATACAGGCCGACGGTACGGAAGGCGACGGCAAGCTCAGCCTGCCGACCTGAGGGTCAGAATGACCGTGAACGATACCCGGGTGGGTGGAGTGCCGGCCGCCAGTGTCCTGGGCGAGTCAAGCTTGGCGATGCGGGCGGAGGCTACTTCCTTCTGTCCCGCCAGTGCCGAAGTGTAGGCGACAACGTCAAATCCGGACTCCGCCTCACCGGTTATCTCAATGGTGTCGCCGCTGGCGCTGATGGTAATTATATAGGCGCCCGGGGGCAGGAGCTGTGAAAGTGTCCGGGCGACCGGCTCGAACCTCGCCCGCCGGGCGAGGATGCCTCTCTGCTCCTGCTCCAGGCTTTCCGCCTCGGCTATGGCCGCCTTCGTCTGCTCCGCCAGCAGCCGGTTGGCCTCGCTTTCCAGCCTTGCCTGCCTCAGCATTTGAGATAAGACAGCCGCCTGGCCCTGAAACATGACAAGCTCGGCCCTAACGCTCCGGGCCAGGTTATAGGTCGTGTACGCCAGCACCAGACTCACGATGGTCACAGCGGGCAAAATGAGCGATTTCAGCGTGATGCCGCGCCGCCTGACGCCGTACCGGTTGACGGCAACATCGAGATTGATATCATGAAAAACGGGCTCCGGTCCTCCGGGCGGCCGGCGGCCGAGCCCTTTAAGCGCCAGCCCGAGGCAGACAGAGTACCCGTCCAGCGATATGCCGCCCGGCGCAACCAGCGGCGAGCGAAATGTTTCAATCGGGTGCTCGGTGCCGGCCGTGATTAGCTCCTTCTCTGCCTCACCGCCGACCAGACCGCCCGAAAGAAAGAGGGGCGTCGCCGGCGCCACCGGATGGGCCGGATGGGATGAGTTATAGAAGGCGACCGTCTTGGCCAGCTCTTCCAGGAAGCGGCGGATATTGTCCTCGGTGCTGGCGCCGGCACGCGGCACAACCGAGTGCAGGACCACCGGAAAGCCGCCGGCAACAAGCACAATTTCGATACTGTCCGCGCCGACATCGGCGACAATAGCCTGCCCGGCGCCGGCGAGGCGGGCCAGCGCCAGCGGCCTGAGGTCCACCTGGAACGAACTGATGCCGGCATTCCGCAGGGTGAGCAGTAGCGCAGTGATAACGTTGCGGGGAACGCCCACGACGAAATACTCAAGCTCGCCTGCCGTCTGGCCTATCAACTGCCAGGTCAGATAGAGTTCTTCAGGCGGTACCGGTATCTCCCGCCTTGCCGCACGACCAACGGCCTCATCGCGCAGAGACGGCTTTATCCGGGGCAAAGTAATGGTCCGGTAGCTGTAGGGCATGCCCGCAACGCTCACAACCGCACGGTCTTTCGATATACCGGAGGTCTTCAGGAGGTCGGCTATTACCGCCGCAACTGCCGCCGGCTGGACGACGACACCGTCACGTATCAGCCCGGGCGCCAGGGGTGCCTGTACCGCCTTTACTACTTTCAAACCGCGGAAACTGACCGCCCTAATCCCGGCGGGACCGATATCGAGGGCAACAGTCACTTTGCGACTCCCCGCCGGGACACGGTATCACCCTGTACCCGGGAATAAATGACCAGCTCAAAGACCGCCACCACCGGAACCTCGCCAGGCGGGGCGGCGGCGACTTCAGCCGGCGTGCCGCGTGTCACGGTTACGGTGTCGATTACCACCGCCTTTTCGATACCGTCAAGCTCCCGGGCAAAGTCCAGCACGCGGCTGTAGTAGCCCCTGACCGTGACACTTAAACCGAGAGTGCCGTAGTTATGCCTGCCGACTTCAGTTACGCCCGGCGCCTCTACCTCAAACGGCAACACCGCCAGCATGTGCTGATTGCCCAGTTCAAGGATGCGCCTGACCATCTCATTGCCGTCCGGAGCAGGCGGCAGAGTCTGCTTTGCCCTATCAACCCGTTCCCGGGCGGCGGCAAGCTCGTTCTTCGGGTCACCCACCGGAGCCGGCACCTCGGCCAGTGCCCGCCGCAGTTCGGATACCTGAGAAATGGCCGCAGACAGCGCCGCCTCATCACGACGATACTGTGACCAGAAGAAAAAAGAGAGGACAAGAAAAAGGACGGTGCAGAAGGTAAGGATGGTAACAAGCGCCTGATGTCTCAACAGGCTGACCTCCTGTGCGCCGATGCGGCACGGCTCAATTCATACCTCCAGCCCGCCGGAATCCCCGCCACCACCGGACTCTTCGGCCGGCCGCCGCACCTTCTCCACAAATGACGTTATTGTCTCTATTCTACCAGCCATGAGTCAATCCTGACAGCGCCGGTGACCGCGGTGCACCTGACCGTGGTCACGCGGTTGCCGGAGGTAGACCTGATATCATAGACACGCCCGCTGTAAGTCAGTACCAGCGTTATCGTGCCCTGGCCGCTGTAGCTGGGCGTCCTGACCTCCATTACCCAGCCCCCGGCCGAAGGCACGTTGTATGTCGTCGTGTACGGCGGCTTACTGAAATTCCTCTGGACACCGTTGAAGCGGAAGCGGACCGTCGTTGTCACCGGCAACTGCACGGTCACGGTAACAGTGCAGGCACCGGTGGTGGTGAACGGGTAGTTTTTCCAGCCGGTTCCGGCCTGCCAGGCCGGGGTCAGGGTCTCGGTGCTGCCGGTGGTTCCCACATACCTGATCTCGGTGGTCGGGAAAGCCATACCGTTGACCGTGGCCGGGAACGGCTGGAGCGGCGCCGAGGTGTAGGCGGTACTGCTGGTGATGTTCGGGTTGAGCTTTACCCGCCACAACCCCCATTCCACTCCGGCATCGGACGAGTAGCGGTCGACCATAACCGCATGATAGTTCCGGCTGGCAACCAGCCCGGCCGAGAGATGCCCGAGGAAAGGTACGATGACCAGCATGCCCGCCCCGAGGGCGAGCAGGGCCAGCGCAGTCGCCTGGCCGCTTTCGCCTTTCCTCATGGCGCCGGCCTCATGTTAAACAGGTAGGTAGCCTGGGCCAGAGCGCCGGAGCGTCCCGATGGCGTTGATGTCAGTTCCACGGTAATAAGCCTGCCCGTCACCGAGAAAGTGGCCGCGCTGATGTTGCGGGCAACGGTGTTCACCGTACCGCCTGAGGTACGGGTCAGGTTCGTCCCGGACACGGCATAGGTGACAATCGAGCCACCCGGCAGGGTCAGGGTCAACTGCGCGCCGCCGGAAGCGGTCCTGGCCCCGACGGCGTCACCCTGCATCCAGGCGGCGGCGTTCTGAAGCTCGTTCCTGGCGGTAATCTGGGCGTCTCCAAACTCCTCGACCTGAAAGGTCTGGAAGACCATGAAACCCAGGAAGCCCATAATAACGGCGGTAATGGCCGCCCCTACCAGCAGTTCCACCAGGGTAAAACCCCGCTCGCTGCTCACCGGTTCACCTTGTAGTCTTCCAGAATCAGGATGGTGACGCCGCCGCGGGTCACCGTGACCGTAACTTTCTGGATGTCCGGGTTGCCCGAAGCCTCCGGTATAGCACTTCTTACCGCCGTCACCGCCCAGCCGGAAGGGACGGAAACTGAAGGATAGGAACCGCTCCCGGATACGTAAGGCAGACTCTTGACGTACTCGAGCTGGCTCATGGCGATGCCCTGGGCAATACCCTGCTGGTCTGTCTCACCGGCGCCGGCGGCGCCGGTGGAAAGAGCCGCAGTAAAAGCCACCGCAACCACTCCCAGGACAAACACCGCTATCATGACATCAACTATGCCAAAACCGCACTCTTCCCTGCGGCCAGAAAATATTCGTCCCGCCGTCCGCTTCATCGGGCGCTGATCGACCTCAGGACGGAGTAGAGCGGACTGATAAGCGACATGACGATGAAGGCCACAACAAGACCGACCGCGATAGTCATCACCGGCTCGACCAGCGCCACCAGCCGGGCAACCTTGTGGTCAACCGAACGCTCGTAATAATCGGCCACGTTCTCCAGTGCCCCCTCCAGGTCACCGGTCTTCTCACCGACGGCCACCATGCCGACCATCATTGGCGGGAACATGCCGTCTGCCGCCATCACCCGCGAAAGGCTTTGCCCCTGTATAATCTCCCGCCCGACGGTATCCAGTGACCGGCGCACCAGCAAATTGGGGACGGTCTGAGAGACAACGGACATGATTTCAGGCAGGCGCAGGCCGGCGCGCAGGAGCATGGCCGCGCTCCGACAGAACCGCTCCAGATAGCGCTCACGGTTCACCGGCCCGATGCCGGGAAAGCCAATAGCCAGTCGGCTCATGACCATCCTGCCCGCCGGCAGCCTGAAAAACCCGACCAACGCCGCCGCCAGCAGGAGCACCGCCGCTATCAGCTGGAGCCTGTACGTGACGATGAAATCATAGACGCTGATAAGAGTCCTTGTCTGTACCGGCAGGGCCAAGTCCAGCGCGGCGAAAAGGCTGACCAGCGGCGGCATTGCCACAATCATCAGCACGATTACGATTATGATGGCCATGCCGACAACCAGCGCCGGGTAGGTCAGTGCGCTCACCACTTTCCGGGAAAGCGCCATCTGCCTTTCCAGGTACGCGGCCATCTGATTAAGACCGGCTTCAAGATTTCCGGCCCGCTCGGCGGCATATACCACCCGGCAGTACGTGTCAGAAAAAACGTCCGGGTAGCGCGCGGCGGCCTCGGAGAACGACCTGCCATCGCCAATCTGCCTGACCATCCCGGCGATGACCGTCCGCATGGCCGCCCTGCGCACCTGGCTCTGGAGCAGTTCCAGCGCGGAGAGCACGGTGATGCCGGAACGGACCAGAGTAGCCATCTCGCGGGAGAAATCGATAACATCCTGACGTCTGACGCCGACCAGAGTCGGCAGATAGCGCTCCGCGAACGTTCCGGCCGGTCTTTCTTTCAGCGTGAGCACATTGCGGTAACCGGACTGGTAAAGCGATTGCTCGGCGGCCTCCTCTGAGACGGCGTCGACAACTCCCTCCACGACCTTCCTGTCTTCAGTGTAAGCCCGGAACGCATACGGCATAACGAGCCCCTCCGTCGTCAGCCAATGGTGAAGGCGGTACGGAGCACCTCGCCCAGGGTAGTGATGCCTTCCTTAGCCTTGACCATACCGTTGTGGCGTATGGTGGTCATGCCATCCTTAACCGCCTGGGCCTTGATTTCGGCGGCGGCGGCATTGCTCAAGACCATGTCCCGGATGCGTTCGGTCATGATCAGGACTTCATAGAGGCCGGTACGGCCGCGGAAGCCGGTATTATTGCAGAGGTGACATCCGGCCCCGGCAAAGAAGGCTCCGGGACCCTCCTTCATCTCCTCCTCATAGGCCGCCTTCTCCTCGGCGGTTGGCTTATACTCCGTACGGCAGTACGGGCAGATGCGCCTCAGCATGCGCTGGGCGACGATGCCGACCACGGTGGAGACAACAAGATAACGCTCGATACCGAGGTCAAGCAGGCGGAAGATAACACCGACGGCATCGTTGGCATGAATGGATGACAGCACCAGATGACCGGTCAGGGCCGCCTGAACGGCTGTTGTTACGGTGTCCTTGTCCCGGATTTCACCGACCAGGATGACATCCGGGTTGTGCCTCATGGCGGCGCGCAGACCGCCGGCAAAGGTTATCCCCGCTTTGGGATTCACCTGGGTCTGACTGATGTTGTCAAATCGGTACTCAATCGGGTCTTCGATGGTGAGGATGTTCCGCTGGATGCGGTCGAGGGTGTTAATCGAAGCATAGAGGGTGGTGGTCTTGCCGGAGCCGGTGGGGCCGCTCACCAGAATCATACCGAAGGGACTTCTGAGGACAGCGCGGTAGCGCTCCAGGGCATCCGGAGTGAAGCCGAGGTCAGACAGCGGGATAATGGACAGCGACTTGTCCAGGATTCTCAGCGTGACCCGTTCTCCATAGGCCGCTTCCATCGTCGCCACCCGGATATCAACATCCTTTTCGCCGACTTTTATTGAGAACTGGCCGTCCTGAGGCCGGCGCTGTTCCGCGATGTCCATGCCACCCAGCACCTTGATGCGTGAGACCAGCGGTGCACCGGCGGAAAGGGGCAGTGAGAAAGCATCGCGGAGGATGCCATCCACCCGGTAGCGCACGCGGAGATGTCCCGCCTGGGGTTCGATATGCACATCCGAGGCGCGGTCCCTGACCGCCTGGGCGATGATAAGTTCCAGACTCTGCGCCACCGGCGTCCGGGCAATAACTTCCGAAGTCACGGTGGCCCTCTCCTCCGCCGGTGCGAATTGACTGACCTGACGGGTGATTTCTCCCACGGAGCGGTAATTGAGGTCTATCGCCTGCCGGATGTCCGCAGGAATCCCCAGCGCTGCCTCGACCCGGCGGCCGGAGCGGGCCCGGATGTCCTCGATAGTACGCACATCGCTCGGGTCGGCCATGACCACCATCAGCGAGTCACCGATAATATCCATCGGGATGAGCGTATGCTTACGGGCCATTTCCTCCGGGACGAGCTTGATGGCATCGGGCTGGATAACGTGCCGCTTGAGGTCGATGAAGGGAACATTCAGGAGCACACTCTGGACGACGGCCAGGTCCTCGGACCTGACATAACCTTCACGCACCAGTACCTCGGCGAGGCTACCACCCCGGGTACGCTGTATCTCCAGAGCCCGGGCAAGCTGTTCCGGGGTCACCAGCTTCTCCTCGAGAAGCATCTCCCCGAGGTCTTTCCTGGCCGGCTCGCTCAAGTCCCCGTCTCCTTACCGGTCCGGCGGCGAGATGGCCTTACGCGCCAGCAGCTGGGCAACCCGCCGGCTGATTTCGGCCGGGTCGGCCGGCTTGGTGACATAATCGTCAGCCCCGACCTTCAGGCCGGCGGCTCGGTCAATTTCACGGGCCTTGGCCGATACCATGATGATGGGTATACCGGCGGTGGACGGCTGGGCACGCAGACGGCTGGCCACCTCAAGACCGTCTATGCCGGGCAGCATCACGTCCAGCACCACCACGTCCGGGGCCTCACTGCTCGCCTTCCTCAGGCCATCCAGCCCGTTGGAAGCGGTGATTACCTCATAACCATCCTGCTGGAGCGTGTACTGCACCAGCCTCAGGGCCGCCGGGTCATCATCAACAACAAGTATTCTCTTAGTCACTGGCCAGCCCGCCTATGAGACAGTAGGCCTTTCCAACAACACGGCAACGCACCTGCGAAAATTACGACCGGCGCTGTTACCGCATGACTTCAACAGTTCCAACTTCCGATCCGCCAACGGAAGCCCTGCCCAACCCGCTCCACCTTATTAATTATTAATTCTAGTACCCGGTACTCGCCTGGCTGACCAGCCCGGAGCTGGTGCAGGTATAGGTACCCTTGGTGGTGGCGGTACGGAGATAGTTGGGGTAGAGCGGATGGGTCGTGTCAGGGAACTTGCTCATGTCATTGGTCGCCGTGGTGACCGCTGTGACTGTGGTCAGCTTCTCCTTTATCATCATGACATCCATGGCCGTCTGGACCTGATTAAGTTCAGCTTTGGCCGCTTCTGTCTGCCCTGAGCCGACCAGGCCGGTGACGTTGACCAGCACCACCGCGGCAAGGACACCCAGGATGGCCACCACAATCAGCAACTCCACCAGGGTAAAGCCGCGGTTGTCCCCGGTTGCCTTGTCTAGAAGCCGTGTCATTTGCTGCCTCCTTTTCGACATCAAAGTAACACAGTTTTACACCTGTACCGCCATACAACCCGCGCCGGTACCATCACCCTTATGTTTTTCAGTCTATGCCACTGTCAGACGAAAAGTCAATAGCCGGCTCTTCCGTCATCCCGCGCCCGTGCAAGGAATCCGGAGCCCTGTCGCGCACTTTGTGCCCTCGATAACCACACGCGCGGCATCGCCTTTCAGTCCGGCGAAGGCCCGGGGGTAGGGCTTTACGCCATGTGTCATGCCGGAGCGCTATCGAAGCAATCCCGTAAGCCGCTTTATCACGGAGCGTAGGGCGCCGCCCGCCCGGCGAGGCGGGCATCAAGCTCGCGGCGCAGGGGCAGGAGGTTCATCACATCCTCCCTGTTATATCTGAGCAGTGTTTCCAGCGCCCTCCGGTCCCCCTTCCTCTCGTACCTGAGCCACAGCATGACGGCGTCAAACCCGCTGATGCCTTTGAGCTCACGGTCAATGCCGACACGGCACTCCACCGCTTTAAGCCCGCCGTTGAGCCCCAGCCGCCAGCAGTCGAACATGAGGTCGCGGTGCGGGTACATCGCCTCAAGGTCCACCCCCAACCCCGCCCTGATGAAAGGCAGGTCAAACCGGTGCCCGTTATAGGTATGCAGGCGGGTCACGCCTTCGACCGCCTCAAGCAGATTACTGACGGTGAGACGCTCATCATAAAGCTGTACCAGCTCGCCGTCCTTCCCGAACCACCGGTAAATGCCGATAACCGTAATGCGGCAGTCACGCGTTGACAGCCCGGTCGTTTCGATGTCAAGATAGGCCTCCATGCCGGCTACTTCCCGCCCTTTCGGTACATTTCCATCATGCGGCTTGCCGCCTGAATCACCCGGTCACGCAGAGACCCCGGTTCCAGTACTTCCACGTTTTCACCCCATCCCAGGACGAAGTTGACCAGCTCGGCGGTCACCGGCACTGTCAGCGTAACAATGGTGGTATCGTCCGGCCCGGCCGCGACCGTCTGGGACTTGTGCCACCTCGTCTCTCTGGCCACTCTCGCCAGCGCCCCTGAGAACTTCAACCTGACCGTCTGCTTCTGTCCGTAAGCAGTTATCCCCCACAGAGAGCTGAGGTATTCATCAGGGTCAAACTCGGGGTGGATACGGTACCTTTCACCTTCCAACACTTTAATATCCTCGATACGCTCGACCTTGTAAATGCGTATCCCCCGGTTCTTGCGGCAGTAGCCGATGACATAGTTGGCATGCTCCAGCGCCGCCGGCTGGACAAAGTAAGGCTCAATCACCCGGTCTTCCGCCCTGGCCGCTTCCAAACTGCGATAGCGTATTCTCACCGGATGCCGCTTGAGCCAGGCATCGGTCAGCCGGTCCATCACGTGAATAAAGTGGTCATCCCGCTTCTGGCGGCTCATCCAGTCCAGCGTCTGCCGGATGTAGTCCTTAAGCACCGGGTCTTCGATGGCAATGCAAAGACGGGAAAAGGCACTCTGGACGTTCGGATTGAACGAGTTACTGTAACTGAGGAGCAGTCTCACTGCCAGGAAAAGCGCCATTACCTCGGGCCGAGTGAAGTGAATCGGGGGCAGAAAGTGCCCTTCCACCACGCGGTACCGGTCGCCTTCCTGGTATATGGGCACCGGCACCTGCTCGAGCACTTCGAGGTCACGGCGTATGGTCCTCTCGCTGACGCCGCATTCTTCAGCCATCTCTTCGATGGTCACCCCTCCGGGGTTCTTACAGAGAAGGTTCTGAAGGGCTACCAGCCGGAGCACCCGGTCCTGCTCGCGCTTGTCCATCATAACCTCCGGCGCGCTGATACCGTCCACATTTTTAGAACCATTATAGCACCCGCCCGACCCATGATTTATGATTTATGATAAGATATCGTGCTGTTCCCGGCCGTCTGAAGCATGGCCAACTGACACAGGCAAGGTCTCTCATGAGCAAGCTGGTTGATAAACTTAAGAGCCTTAACCGCGATGCCGCGCCCATCGGGTTCCGCCCCGCCGGACCATCCGGCCGGCGGCCGCCTCTACTCGTCATCGGACGGGTATCAATGCCGACTGATTCTTCCAGCTCCTTCGCCGGGGCCCTCAACGGACTGGATGCCGCCTTCGTCCCCGGGAAAGAAAGCACCACAGAGGCAGTAAAACGGCTCGGCAGTGCGGCGCCGGGACTGCCGCTCGGCTTTACCGCCGGGGAGCTTGACCCGGCCAGCTTTGCCGGGTTGGCTGAAGCCGGGGCCGACTTTATCGTCTTCGGCCTCAACACCGCGGCGGCGGTACTGCAAACAGAAAAACTTGGGCGGTTCCTCGAACTTGCCGGAGAGGCCGAACCGTCCCGGGTGATGACCGCAGGCGAGCTGGCGACGGTAATTGACGGCGTCATAATCAGCGGCGCCGG
>DAOUCU010000015.1:0-25084 GCA_034431935.1 Dehalococcoidia bacterium
CACACTCAAACCGGCCGTGGGTACAGGCCCTCAACTCGCTGGTGCACGGCCGGATGGAGAGTTAGTAAAAAGTTAAGTTTCAGGATTCACACCGACTAAGCCTTGACAGTAACCCTTTGTTGCTCCCGATTGACTTCGGCAGCTTGATGGACTAACATTGCCGAAGTTGTCTGTATCCTTGTTGCCTGGTTATCGCCGTTTTGCGTGAGGTTGAGGTGACAGCATCCGACCTTCAGGCGCTTTTTGTACTTGGGGCAGTGTTTTCCGCGTTTGGACTTATCTCGGTAGTTCTTTATCGTAGGGAGTTCCGGCGCTACGATGATGTGCTGGTGCAACGCCCCGATGTTCGTGAGTTTCTTACTCACTGGCCAAGCCGTCCCTGGCTTGAAGCCTGGCGGATAGGCAGCTGGCTGGCACTGATTCTCGGTGTGGTTGCTCTCATCGTTGGTAGCTTTGTGTTGTGGCAGGGTTGGGTAGTTTAGAGGCCGGCTGACACTTCTGAAATGGCTAACTCAGCTCACGGGGGCAAATCTGTGAAGATACCGTGGCGGCATTACTAGTGCCGGCCTTGCGATTTATGCTGATGGCCTGGGTGTCGGGGTAATTGAGCGGTTATCGGCGGTGCGCCGGCAAGCCGGCGGCCGGTATAGTCCTTATCTGGATCATGTCTGGGCCCGGTTAACTACTCTGCCTTCCTGCGTTTTTTCTGGATGGGTTCTTACCTGGGTTATGAAGTCTTTCCAAGCATAACTGGACTTAAACGTCTAGTTTGGTGAGAGGCGCACAGGTAACTCCGTAGTCGGCTATTCCGGTGATTGTAGGCCTGGTGCCGCATAATGGACACGACGGGTTCTGACGCCAGCTAAGAGTGCGGAATTCCATATCCAGACCGTTGAACAGCAGAAGGCGCCCGCTAAGAGTCAGTCCTGTGCCGAGCACCAGCTTCAGGGTCTCAGTAGCTTCGATGATGCCGATGATGCCGGGTATGACTCCGAAAACTCCGGCGTCCTGACAGCTCGGTGCCGTCGGCCCCGACGGTGGGGTGGGGAACAGACAGCGGTAACAGCCGTTGCCGCGGGTGAAAACGGTCGCCTGGCCTTCGAATCTCCAGACACTGCCGTATACGTAAGGTTTCCCGGTGAGGTAACAGGCATCGTTCAGCAAATATCTTGATGGGAAATTGTCGGTGCCGTCGACAACTACGTCGTAGTCTTCGATAATGCTGCGCGCATTGGCTGCGGTCAGGCGTGTCGCATGAGTGACAATATCGATGTCAGGATTGAGTGCCCGCAGAGTCTCGGCGGCGGATTCAACTTTCAGGCGACCGATATCGCGGGTACGGTGGAGTATCTGACGTTGAAGATTACTCACCTCGACGCGGTCGTAATCTACGATGCCGATTTTGCCGACGCCGGCGGCGGCGAGGTAAAACGCCGAAGATGAGCCAAGCCCCCCGAGTCCGACTACCAGGACTTTGGACTGCAGGAGCTTTCTCTGCCCTTTCGTCCCGATGTGGGGAAGGACAATATGCGGCTGGTAGCGGCGCATCTGCTCCTCATTGAATACTACGCCCATTCCTGTATCCTCCGGAGGTCTGAGGGATGGCCGGGACGTCAGGCTGCCAGCAAGCCCTTCCTCTCGACAAGAGTGTCGATAGCAGCATGAAGAGCGTCAAGTGTGCTGTCGTTGCTGATAGTGTAATCGGCCTGCATCATGGCGTCGGTGACGTGGAAAAGGTTCTCTTCCGCCTCGTCCTGTTGACGGAACTGCTCGATGGTGTTGCGGTCACGGTCTTCGCCACGTTTTAACATCCGCCTGTAGCGTACGTTAGCATCGGCAACGGTCACCGCGATGAGAATGAAATCACGCCCGAGAATATTCCTGAGAATAGCAACGTCCTCCGGGGAGCGTATGCCGCTGATGCCGGCCGTTTTCCATCCGTTCTGGAAGATGCGGTCTACTGCCATTTTGATGAAGTGACCCTTGCCGTATTTTCTGAAGTAACTGTCAGATAATTTTCCGAGGTTGGAGCGGGTTGGCTCAATCCCCTGTCTTGCGGCAATCTCCCTTACAATATCACCGGTTGCCAGGAAGGGAACGCCGTACCTGGCCTTGAGATACTTCAAGACTTCGTCCTTGCCTGAACCGTTTTGACCTACGACACCGATAATCTTGATTTGAGTGTCCTTTCCGTGACGATGTGCCCTATCCGCGTCTAATTATAGCTATGCCAGTGATTCGTGTCACTCCGGCCCCTGTGGGTTGGTAGAAGTGTGTCCGTTTCCAGTGACGTCGTTTTTATGCTAAGATTACCCACCACTTTAGGTTACTTCCAGACATATTTCGATGATTGATGCCATAAATACCGAGGTGTTAGTAATAGGGGGAGGGGCGGCGGGGAGTTTTGCGGCGATACGGGCCGGGGAACTTGGCGCCGGGGTGCTGCTTGTCAGCAAGGGGATGTACGGGCGTGATGGGGCGGCGACGTGGATGGCCGGGCCGGCGTTTCAGGCGGCGCTTTACCAGCCGGACAGTCCGGAAATACATGCTAGGGATGTCATCAGAATTGGCCGTTACCTGGCTGACCAAGAGCTGGTCTACGAGTACACCGCGCGGCTTCCCGGGATTGCCTGCCGTCTTGAGGAAATGGGGGTAAGGTTTGAGAAGCGTGAGGGGAAGTTTGTCATGTCGCGTTTGCCCGGGGAGAGCCATCCCCGGGTGGTGACGGTGCCTAGGGTGTGCGTTTTCAGTGGTAGCCAGTACCGGCGGGTGCTGCCGCGGCAGGTGAGGCGGATGGGCATTCGGGTAATGAATGATGTTTTCATCTGCGAGCTATTGCACCGGGATGGGGTGGTGGCGGGTGCGGTGGGGCTGGACCTGAGGAGCGGCGAGCCGTTGGTCATCCGGGCAAAGGCGGTGATACTGGCCACCGGTGGCTATATGGGTTCGTATCCCAGGACAATGGTACCCATGGCCACCGGCGACGGCACGGCCATGGCCTACCGGGCCGGTGTTGAGGTGGCCGATATGGAGATGGCCGACTTCTATACTTACGTAGCGGTCTGGCCGCCGGCGGCCCGTGATGAGGAGTGGCCGGCCCTGCTGGCCTACGACCTTAATGCGATCATGTACAACAGTCTCGGTGAGGAGTACATGAAGCGCTACACCGGGGCGCGGCGGGTGCCGCCCAGGGCGGCGGCGGCTGAAATCAGGGCGGGTCGTGCCGGGCCTCACGGCGGCGTATATATGTCGGTCCGGCACCTGCCGGTTAACCTGGTCAATACCTACCTGGAGTCTATGGGGCGCCAGCGGTTTATTGACGTATTAAGCGAGTCCGGTTTTGATTTGAGGAACGAGGCGTTAGAGCTGGTGCCGGCGGCGATAACCTCTTTTGGCGGCTGTAAGATTAACTGCCGGTGCGAGACAAACCTTGCCGGGCTGTACGCTGCCGGTGAAGTTGCCAGCGGTCATCAGGGGGCTTATGTCATGGTGGGCAATATGGTTGGCGCCAGCTCGGCGACCGGGTGTATCGCCGCCGAGCAGGCGGCAGTCTACGCTGGCAGGAGCCATCCGGCAGAGGTGGATTCAGAGCAGGTCAAAGCCGCTGTTCACCGGATAATGGCGCTGCGTGCGCGGTCGGGGAGCGGGTGCCGACCAGTGCTGGTCAGGAAGACGGTAAGCGCGATACTGGAACGGTCGGCCCATGTGGCCGGGAGGACTGAGGCCGGTGTCCGGCAGGGGCTGGCGGAGCTTGAGGACGTCGAAAAGAACCTTCTTCCCGATATGGGCGTGAGTGATGACAGCCCGCGTTTCAGTACGGAATGGGTCCAGGCGCTGGAGGCGGTCAATCAGGCCCAGGTGGCCAGGCTGGTCCTGACTTCGGCGCTGGAGCGCACCGAGAGCCGCGGCGTCCATTATCGGGATGACTATCCGGAAGAGAGTCATGAGTGGCTCAAGCGCATTGTAATGAGGCTGGTTGATGGGAAGGATGAGCTTCGCCATGAGCCGGTCGCCTTTCCCTACTTCAAACCTCCGGAGCGGGCCAGGTAAGCCGATGACTGAGAGGCAGGCCTCAGTTAAGGTACTGAAGTTTGACCCCGGTGCTGACCGGAGGCCGCGGTATGCGAAGTTTCTGGTGCCCCTTGTTGAAGGGGCCACGGTGCTTGATATTCTCAAGCATATACAGGAGCATCTTGACCCGGGGCTGGCCTTCCGCTACGGCTGTGAGAAGGGCAAATGCGGCTGTTGCCCGGTTGAGGTCAACGGCCGTCCGGTCTTCAGCTGTCATGAGCCGGCCTCGGAGGCGATGGTTATCCGGCCGCACCCGAGGTTCCGGGTGATACGCGACCTGGTGGTTGATTTCGAAGCACCGCTTGAGCCCGAGAGAGGGAAATGACCACCATCCGTCTTGATGTCGACCGGTGCGTCTGCTGCGGTGATTGCGCCGCCATCTGTCCGGTGCTGGTCTACCGCCGGGTGACGCCGCCGTGCCAGGCGGCCTGTCCCCTCGGTACCGATGTCGAGACTTATGTTTCCCTGATTGCCCAGGGCAAGTTTGCCGAGGCCCTCGAGGTCAACCGCCGGGTAAATCCATTGCCGCTGACGCTGGGGCGGGTTTGCACCCATCCCTGCGAGGGGAAATGCCACCGCGGTGCGGTTGACGAGCCGGTGGCAATCTGCCAGTTGAAGCGGTTTGTCGGCGACCGGGAGCTTGCCGCCGGTGGGCGCCCGCCGGCGGCCCGTGTTGCCGGGACGAGGCCGGAGCGGGTGGCGATAGTTGGATCGGGGCCGGCCGGTCTGGGTGCGGCGCAGTCGCTGGCCGCGGCCGGCTACGGCGTTACGGTATTCGAGCAGGAAAATACGCCCGGCGGCATGCTTCACTGGGGAATACCTGATTTCCGACTGCCCAAGGAAATTGTTGCCCGGGAAATCACGGATATCATGGCGCTCGGTGTCGAGATGCGTACCGGGGTGACGGTCGGTGCCAGCCCCGGCGTGGATGATTTACGGCGAGACGGGTACGGGGCAGTCCTGCTGGCAATTGGCGCCCAGCAGTGCCGCCTGCTCGGGATACCCGGCGAAGATGGCCCCGGTATCTACCACTGTCTCCAGCTAATGAGGCAGCTGGCTTCGGGGCAGAAGGTGGATGTGGGAGGGAATGTGGTGGTAATCGGCGGCGGCAATGTGGCCATTGACGGGGCCCGCGCTTTGCGGCGTCTCGGCGCCGGGAAGGTGACCGTTATCTGTGTTGAATCACGCCAAGGAATGCCCGCCGGGGCCGGCGAGGTGGCAGCAGCCGAAGAGGAAGGCATCGGCATTCTGCCGTCCCGGCAGTGTCTTAGGATAGTAAGAAAGAAGGACGGCCGGATTAAAGCGGTCGAGTGCATCGAGCTTGCCTCGATGCGGTTTGAGGAAGGGCGTCTCATCACGGAGCAGAAGGCGGGTACTGAGCAGGCTATTAGAGCCGACATGGTCCTGCTGGCCATAGGCCAGTTTGCCGATGTGGGAGGTATCTCCGGACTCGGCACGGCTGACATCGGCCGCGGCGGCAGGATCTCGGTAAACCCGGTCACGATGGCCACCTCGCAGCCATGGCTGTTTGCTGCCGGCGATGCCGTCCTGGGGCCGTCCTCGGTGGTTGAAGCGGTCGCCTCGGGGAAGAAGGCGGCGGCGGCGATTGACCGGTACCTGCGCGGTGAGAAGACTTTACCCGGGGTGCCGCCGGCCGAACTGCCGGAGACGATGGTCCACCGGCTCTGCGGCAATGTCGCCAGACGGGAGCGTCAGAAGGGGGCCGTGCTCGGGCTTGAGGAGAGGGTGGCCTCTTTCAAAGAAGTCGAGCTCGGTCTTGATGTGGAGAAGGCCATGGCGGAGGCGCGGCGCTGTCTCGGCTGCGGCGTCTTCGGCCTTGTGGATGAGAGCGGCTGCTGTTCCGATACCTGCCGGCTGTGCAGCGATACCTGCTGGCAACAGGCACTTACGGTCATCGGCAACGGCGGCCCATCTCCCGCCCGCCGCACGGGAAAACGCGCCGGGCGGTGATTGTAACCGGTCAGGCGTCTTGACGGGAGATGAGAGGAGGGGCGGCATGCCGTTCGTTCCCTCATTAACTTCAGATGGTTGGCGATCGGCTTGACCTGGCCGGTGGTCGGATGGTGGTGCCACAGCAAACGCGAAGCCCAATGGGGCCGCCGGATCGGCCGAACACGATACCCGGATCGAAGGCATAGCCGGCGTTGGCACGGGTCTGTTGCTCCTGCTGGATTAGCTGTTTGTGGCTGCATGGTAGAGGCGGGGGCAGAAGCTGTGAAGGACCGGTGGGTCTGGCGTGAGTTGTTTGAGAGTGAGGCTGTGCCGGGTTTTAGCGCTTGCAGGTTGCCGGAGCACGGCTGGCAGTCTGCCGCCGGATTTCGTCGATAGCGCGTTCGATGTCCTCATGACGCCAGCCGGAGGCTGTCAGGGTCCGATTCAGGAAGGTGAGACTGGCCTCGTATTCCGGGCTTATCAAATCCACGTTCTCCATTCCGGCGAAAGCGGCGGCATCGGCGGGGCGATGGAGCCGTGCCAGTACTTTCAGTCCGGGATTGACGTGGATGGCGTTCTTGACCGTGGATACTACGGCAAGCGGGTCAGGGTAGGTGACTAGCATGATTGACGCCTGTTCAATGCCGGCCTGTTTGAGGATATGCGCGTTGCTGGCGTCTCCATAGATTGTGGTCACTTCGAGCCGCCTCAGTTCAATGACCAGTTCGGGGTCGATTTCGATGACGGTGCAGGCAAAACCGTTCTGATGGAGGGCCCGGACGACGTTTCGTCCGACCCTGCCGTAGCCGGCGATGATAATCCTGTTTGACGTCACGGTGTCTATGGATGGCACCTGGCTGTCGCTAAGGGCCGCACCCAGCCGGGTGCCGGACGGCCCGAGCGTGTATCTGGGGTACAGGTTGGCGGCAACGCTGATCGACAGCGGCGTCAGGAGCATGCTCGTGATGGCGCTGGCCAGTATCAGGGAGCGGAAATCATCGCTGACGATGCCATTGGTCACTCCAGCCTGGGCCAGGATGAAACCGAATTCCCCGATTTGAATTAGCCCGGCGCTGGAGAGCAGGGCGACGCGTCCGCTATAGCCAGAGAGCCGGGTGATGGCGTAAATGGTGGCGAACTTTAAGAAAGCCACCAGGAAGACAGTGGCGAGCACCAGCTGCCAGTGCACCAATACGTAAGCCGGGTCCAGCAGCATGCCAAGGGAGACGAAGAACAGTGCGGCAAAGATGTCACGGAGCGGAGTTACCTCGGCCAATGCTTCCTGGGCGAATCGTGATTCACGAATGGCGAGACCGATGACAAAAGAACCGAAGACTAGCGGCAAGCCGAAGAAATAGGTGCCGATGGCGGCGCCGAGACACAGGGTCAAAACGGTGAGAAGGAAAAGCTCCCGGGAGCGAACGCCGCCAATGCGGCCGAGGAGCCACGGCATGACCCAGAGGCCGAGAACCACGGCGATACCGACAAAGATCACGGCTTTAACGACGGCGAAAGCGAGTTCGAGGAGAATGTTGGTTGGGACTTGGCTTAGCAGCGGTATGATGACCATCATAACTACTACTATGACGTCTTGGAGAATTAGTATGGCAATCATGATGCGGCCATGTGCTGAGTCCAGTTCGCCCCGTTCCATCAGCAGTTTGAGGCAGATTGCGGTGCTGGAGTTATAGATTATAAGTCCGAACAGAAGTGCCTGCGGCCAGGGCCAGTGGAAAAGAGTCAGGCCTGCGCCAAAGCCAAGGGCGCTGGTGGCGACAATCTGGGCCAGACCACCCCAAACGCCGATTTTGCCTGTTTGCCTTAGCTGGCCGATGGAGAATTCAAGACCAAGGGTGAGCATCAGCAAAGCAACACCAATGGTGGCCGTTGTTTCCACGGTGTCACGGTTGCTGACGAGACCGAGCGCGTCGGGGCCAACCGCGACGCCGACAAGGATGTAGCCAAGGATGACCGGCTGGCGCAGACGGCGGGCTACCGAACCGCCGACGAGCGCGGCAGCCAGCAGGATGGTCAGGCTGACTACCGCACTTAAATCGGACATCTTCCGGACGCGTTCCTGATGCCGCTCACGGAGTGCCGTTGAGTATGCGGTAGCTGGTCAGTGAACATCCCATGCTGATGTTTGAGCTACTTGATCGTTTCCTTGACGCGCTGGGCGATTTTTCGGCCGAGGAGCACGGCGTCGGCGATTTCCTTTTCGCCTGGTGTGCCTCTAATATCGAGGACGCTGATAAGCTCACAGCCGGTTGGCTCCAGGAGAGTCCTGGCCTGTGTTGCTGCCCCGCCCCCCCAGCCGTATGAGCCGAAGAAGGCCGCTATCCTGAGTCGGGGGCGGAGGAGCTTCAAAAGGGATAGGGCATAAGCGGCCGCGGGGTGCAGTCCGCCAATCACGGTAGGTGACCCGAGTACGATGGCGCTGGCGTCAACAAGTTCGCTGGCGACGTGGGAGATATCGGACCTTGACAGGTCGAAGGGCACCGCCTCGACACCTTCAGCGGAGATGCCCGAGACGACAGCCTTGGCAAGGTGTTCGGTGCTCCGCCACATCGAAACGTACATCACCACTGCTTTGGCGGCAAGCCGGCCGCGCGACCATTTCTCGTAGGCTTCAAGGATGCGCTCGGGCCGTCGGTAGACTGGCCCGTGGCTGGGCGCGATAATTCTTGGCGCAGAGTTCTTGGCCTTGTCCAGCCCCGTCGTTACCATACGGGTAAACGGCATCATAATTTCGGCGTAGTACCTTTTTGCTTCGGGAATCAAGACATCGCTGACTTCATCGTCAAAGAGCCGGTCCGTTGCCATGTGGGCACCGAAAAAGTCGCATGGGAAGAGGATCTTGTCTTCGCCAGCGAGGGTGAACATTGTCTCCGGCCAATGGAGCCAAGGGGCCTCGAGGAAGCGCAGCGTCTTGCCGTCCAGGTCGAGTGTGTCGCCATCGCGGATGGTAAGACACCGGGATTCCGGGATACGGTAGAGGGCGCCAGCTATTTCCACGCCTTTTTTGGTGGCCACCACCTGCGCTTTCGGTGCGGCGGACATTACCGCCGGTATGGCACCGGCGTGGTCAGGTTCAGCGTGATTCATAACAACGTAATCAATTCTCTCAGGAGGTACAATCACGCGAATTTTGGCCTTTAGCTGGTCCTCGAAGCCCGGTGCGACAGTATCGATAAGGGCGATGCGGCTCCTGCCGACGACGAGATAGGCATTGTAGGACGTTCCATGCGGCAAAGGGATGAGCGCGTCGAAGAAGCGTCGGTTCCAGTCTTCAACACCGACCCATGTGATGCCCGGTGCCAGTTCTACAGTCTTGACTGCTGCTTCCATGTCCTTCCTCCCTGTTTGGTGGTATCTACGGCTATGGCTCCCAGACCTGGAACCGTAAGTAGCCCTCGGCAAGCAGGCCAAGGTCACGGTATTCTATTTTCAGGGGTTCAACCTTGATTATGGTGCGTCCCGTCGGCGGCTTGTCCATATCCCGCCCGGCGACCATACTGTAAAGGCGCCAGTTATAAATCTTCATCGCCTCGAAATACTCAGGATTGTCGTCGGTAACAAGACTTGGCTTGCCGGTAATCTGGACGCCGCGGACGATTTTCCAGTCAATCCAGTTAGTATAGGGTGTATTGTAGATGCCAATGCTGATTCTGGGGTTCGCCTTGAGGTTGGCAATCTTGGTGCCGGGGTCAGCGACCACGTAGACTGTCAGACCATCCGAATAATACTCAATGGGTGTGGCGCGTGGTACATTGTCCTTGCAGGTGGCGAGGACGCAGATGTTGCACGACCTGAGAAAGGCGGCGATACGTTTTTCGAGTTCCTCCTTCGGCATCTTCTGGAGCTTTAGATTGCGGAGTTCGGCAAAGGTCATCCTGCTGTAATTCATTGTCATGATCTGTCTCCTTATCTTCCTCGTCTTTTTGTCTTTGGAAGTAGCCTTTGTCTAATGTGCTGGCTTCAAGCGCCGGGCGCTGGCCCGTTTCATGATGACACTGGCGGCGACAACGCCCGATATCGATGCCTGCATCATACCGCGGCTGACGCCGGCACCATCGCCGGCGGCGAAGAGATTGTGCACTTCTGTTTCCAGGGATGGGGCAAGCTTTAGATGGCTGGAGTAGAGTTTGACCTCGACGCCGTAAAGAAGAGTTGAAGGCGAGGCAACGCCCGGTGCCAGCCTGTCCATTGCCTGGAGCATTTCGACCATGCCCCTCAAGTGGCGGTAGGGCAAGGCAAAGCTCAGGTCACCCGGCGTCGCCGCCTTCAGCGTTGGTTCGACGATGCTGTTGCGTATGCGGGATGGCGTGGAGCGATGCCCTTCAAGCAGGTCGCCAAATCTCTGCACCAGAACACCGCCGCTGAGCAGGTTGGCCAGTCGGGCGATGTATTTCCCGTAGCCGATGGGGTCGCGAAACGGCTCGGTGAAAGTAGTGCTGACAAGGATGGCGAAGTTGGTATTGTTGGTTTTCTTGGAGGCGTAGCTGGCTCCATTGACGGTGACGACAGCATCGGCACCGCCGGTGGATTCTAGGATGACCTCGCCGCCGGGGCACATGCAGAAGGTGCGGATGCGGTCGTCGAAGCTCCGTGAAAAGAACTCCAGCTTGGACTCGTACAGGACGGAGGTAATCTCCTCCAGTACCGGTGAGGGCACCTCCACCCTTATGCCGACATCAACCGGGTTTGACTTGAGGGTGAGTCCGAGCCGGAGAGCTTCCTTTTCCAGCCAATCGGCACCCTCGCGTCCCGGTGCGACGACGACGAACCCGGCGCTTAGATACTCGCCGGAAGAGGTTTCGACGCCCCGAACGGTGCCGTTCCTGACAACAATTGACCGGGCCATTTCCGTTGAGGCGGACTTCCACGTGAGAGTTGAGGAAGCTGCGCATTTCCTGGAGGACCTGCCGTGACCGCTCGGTTCCCATGTGACGTAGTCTCACAGGCACCAGCCGCAGGTTGGCCAGAGTGGCCCGGCGTCTGAGACTCTCGACTTCGTCGCCGACGCCGTAAACACGGTCGGGGGCGCCGAACTTCAGGTATACACCATCAACGTATTTGACTAATCTCTCAGTCTCATCCCGGCCAATAAGTTCTTCGAGCCGCCCGCCGACGTCAGCCGAGAGCGTAAGCTTGCCATCACTGAAGGCACCGGCGCCACCAAGCCCGCAGACAAGGTGGCAGGGTGAGCAGGCGATACAGCGCCTGGCGCGGTCCTGCACCGGACACAGGCGCTGGTCAAGGTCTTTGCCCTTTTCCAGTAGAAGGACCTTCAAGTTCGTCCGCGCCAGCTCCATTGCGGCGAAGATGCCAGCGGGGCCGCTGCCGATGATGATGACATCATACTTCTTGGACACCTGAGGAACTCCAGGCGAGTATTAAGGTGGGCTGTGTTTGAATTTTAACGTTGTGCAGGATATTTGGCAAACGGAGAAATGAGACCAGCAGGCCGTCTATGGTGAGGTTGCTTCGGATGACGACAGTGTCTCATTGATCAGAGCTTCGCCATACCTGAGCAGGGTCTGCTTGCGCGAAAGGGACAGGCCGCTCTGACGATCGAGGTAGACCCTGAGTGCCTCAATGGGTGTCAGTTGCTCGGCGTCGGTAATGTCCATTCGTGAGCGCGGTTCGCGGACAATATGACGGCAGATGGTCACATGATGTGCATTCGGGCAGGCGCCGAGGATTTTATTGTCCTGAAGAAGGCTGGCGCGGCCTTCCGGGACAGTTATCTCAATCCTGACGATGGCGTCATTGATTTGGGTGCGGTGGGCCTCTATCGCTGCAAGTACCGTGGCCGTCGGCTCGGGATCGTCTGAAGGGATGGTTGTTTTGACCGTGGTGAAGCGGCGTGTCTCGACGGTGATGAAGCTGGGCGGTCTGATCAGGCGTGAACCTGCCCTGGCCTCGGGCTTGAGTTCAACCAGATAGAAGCCCTTGTCCAAACCTTCGTCGCTGAAATCGAGTCGCGCCAGGCTCCCGGAATAGCACACCGGCGGGTCGGTAGCCAGCGATTGCTGCCGATGGATGTGGCCGAGCGCTATGTAGTCAAACTGCGGCAGCGCGATGTTGCCCGGCAGAACCACCGGGTCTCTGCCTACGATCATTGATGCTTCGGAACCGAGCCTGGCCCCGCTGACAAAGACATGTCCGGCCAATATTGAAGGAAATGCCGGATCAAGCTGGCTGGCCAGGTCAGATATGGCCTTAGCGAGGCGGGATTCGACTTCTTCGGTAACCCTAGCTGGCGTTAGACCTTTGGTCTCTTCCCGCGTCATCAGGGCACTCCGCCGCCCCCACGGTAGGGAGGCTACCTGCACCGGGCCGTTTGGTGTGGTGATGGAAATAACTTCCGGACGACTGCCGACATGAATATTGTCGACGCCCAGCGTCGGAAAGATTTCGACGCTGTTGGCGCGGCTGACGGTATTAGGCAGGTCGTGATTACCGACGACGAGCACCGTGGGAATGCCGGCCGTGGAGAGGCGTTTGAGCCTCCTGGCGAACTCGCGCTGGTGCGTCTGTGAGGGGTCGCGTCTCTGATAGGCATCACCGCAGAAGAGGACGAGGTCGAAGTGTTCGCCGACAGCATAGTCCACCACCTGGTCAAGTGCCTTCAGGATGTCAGTGAGACGACTGGAAAACCCGGTCTCCGGGTCAGTGATTCCATGGCTTTCGACCCCGAGGTGCAGGTCAGCGAAATGAAGGATCTTCATATCTTGGCCGGTGACGGAATTTTCCCGCAGGCATTATCGCCTTTCAGTTTAGCGGTGATGATACTCTCTAGGTCGTCGATAGGAACGCGTACCTGGGCCATACTATCGCGCTCGCGGATGGTTACCTGCCTGTCTTCCAGCGACTGGAAGTCGATTGTGACACAGAGTGGTGTGCCAATTTCATCCTGGCGGCGATAGCGGCGGCCGATACTCTGTGCGTCGTCGAACTGCGTCATGAAGCGAAGGCGCAGATGGTTGTAGATCTCGCGTGAGAGCGGCGCCAGTTTTTCGTTACGGCTGAGCGGCAGGACGGCTACTTTTACAGGGGCGATGGCCGGGTGAAGGCGCAAGACCACCCTGGTCTCGTTCTGGGCGACGTCTTCGTCGTATGCGTCAATCAGGAAGGCCAGAGCAGAGCGGTCGGTCCCGGCCGAAGGTTCAATTACATAGGGCACGTAACGTTCGTTGGTCGCGTCGTCATAATAGGAGAGGTCTTTGCCGCTGAGCGCGGAGTGTGCTTTCAGGTCAAAGTCGGTGCGGTTGGCGATACCCTCAAGCTCGGACCAGCCCATGGGGAAAAGATACTCGATATCGGTACAGGCCTTGGCATAGTGAGCAAGGTCCTCCTTGGGATGCGGTGCCAGACGCAGGTTTTCCTTTTTGAGACCGAACCTTACGTACCAGTTGAAGCGCTCCTCAACCCAGTACTTGAACCATTGTTCGTCAGTGCCCGGCTTGACGAAAAACTCGCACTCCATCTGCTCGAATTCACGGGTGCGGAAGATGAAGTTGCCGGGTGTAATTTCGTTGCGGAAGGACTTCCCTTGCTGGGCGATGCCGAGAGGCAGTTTTTTTCTGGTGGTGGTAATGACGTTGTCGAAGTTGACAAAGATACCTTGGGCTGTCTCGGGACGCAGGTAAACCACGGCGGCGGCCTCCTCGACGGGCCCCATAAATGTCTTGAACATAAGGTTAAACATGCGGGGCTCGGTAAGTGGTCCGCCGCAGACAGGGCAGGTCTGACCGGTGAGGTCGGTGGCCTTGTAACGGGAGTGGCAGTTCTTGCATTCTACCAGCGGGTCGGTGAAACCGGAGACGTGGCCGCTGGCTTCCCAGACGCGGGGATGCATCATGATGGCGGCATCAAGTCCAACAACATCATCACGCTCGCGGACCATTGTTTGCCACCAGGCTTCTTTGATGTTGCGCTTGAGTTCGGTACCGAGCGGCCCGTAATCCCAGCACGAGCCGAGACCGCCGTAGATTTCACTGCTGGGAAAAACGAAGCCGCGCCGCTTGCACAGCGAAACGAGCTTCTCCATAGTGACCTTGCGCGAGTTCTGGGTCATAGAAACCTCCGGGAATTGGGCTTTGCCAAGATTAGCAGTTCGTTTTGAGAGTGTCAAAGCCGCCTGAACGATGCCAGCCTTTCCGGCAGGCGTCATCCGGGCCTGTGCTATAATGTCGCCGGTGAATATACTCGGTATCGAAACGTCCTGCGACGAGACTGCCGCTTCGGTTGTTGCCGATGGCCGCCGGGTATTGTCGAACGTAGTCGCCTCCCAGGTAGATATTCATGCGCGTTACGGTGGTGTGGTTCCGGAAGTGGCTTCGCGACAGCACCTGGTTACGATCGTGCCGGTAATTGAGCAGGCTATGGTTTCGTCGGGCGTGGGATGGCGTGATATCAGCGCCGTGACGGTGACCAACGGGCCTGGGCTGGCAGGCTCTTTACTTGTGGGTGTTAACGCTGCCAAGGCAATTGCCGCGGCCCGCGGTTTGCCGCTGGTCGGGGTCAACCACCTCGAAGGCCATATCTACGCCAACTGGCTGGTCGAGGGCGAGCCCCCGGGCTTCCCGGCTTTGTGCCTGATTGTTTCCGGCGGTCACAGCGACCTGGTGCTGATGAACGGTCACGGCCAGTTTCAACGCCTCGGTAGGACCAGGGACGACGCCGCGGGTGAAGCCTTCGACAAGGCGGCGCGGATTCTCGGGGTCGGTTATCCCGGCGGCCCGGCGATTGAAAAGGCGGCCCATAGAGGCAGTGCTTCACTGGCACTGCCGCGGGCGTGGCTGAAGGGTACCGATGATTTCAGTTTCAGCGGCCTCAAGACTGGCCTTCTTCATCTGGTGCGAGAGCGCGGAATTAAGCCCGGGGACCCAGCGGTGGCTGATGCGGCCGCCAGTTTTCAGGAAGCTGTGGCCGAAGTCCTGGTGGTGAAAACGGTCGAGGCGGCTGAACGGCTCGGGGTACGGAATATCGTGGTTTCTGGCGGCGTTGCCGCCAACCAGGTTCTGCGTCGGTATCTTGTTGGTAGATCGCAGGTGCCGGTATTCATCCCGCCGCTGAGCTTGTGCACCGATAATGCCGCTATGGTCGCGTCGTGCGGCTATTACCACCTCCAATCTGGCCGGATCGACGACCTTAATCTGGATGTGGTTCCGAGTTTGGCAATAGCTTGATCGACACTAGACCGGAGTCAGAATAACCGGGCGGCTTTAAGAATATCAATATCCGCGCCAGGCGCTCCCACTGGCGGCAGGACATTCCGGACACCACTTTTCCCGGCACCAGTTTCGATAGAGATGAATCATGCCCTGCTCCTCGCAGACAGTCCTGACCGGAAGCGACAGCATTTGTGACATGTAGGCGGTTATTTCGTTGCCGCCTGTGGCCGGGCATGCATCGTAGGTCTTAAGGGCGGCTCTGCTGAGGCGCAGGTTGCCGGTAGTCCAACCAATGGCGTGAGCGAATGGCAGGATGATGTTGGCGAGGATGGCCGAAGCTCGCTCGGCTCCGAGGAGGGCACATGGTCGCGGCAGTGGCCGGCCGAAATCGGAATGAAGGGACCAGTAGCCGTTGAGGGTGACAATAAGGTTCTTCTGAAGCGCACGTAATGTGGTCTCCGTGACTTCGTCCGAGTACAGTGGTTCCAGCAGCCCTGTACAAAACCGTGTGGCGCGATGCCGGTTGATGAGGTGAGTGAGAGCAGCCAGCCGCCGGGGCGGTGAGTTAGCTGGCCGGACGCGGGCGAAGTGCCATTGACTTCGGCTCATGGCCGGCGTATTTGTCCTGTTGGGCAGAAGTCGCCACAGGCGGTATGCTTCAGGATCTGTCGATGCGGACAACTCGGTGAGCAGGCCGGCGTTTCGTAGGATCAGGGCTTCGAGGAGAGCTGGGCGCCGGTCAAGTCCGCTATTCCTGATGTTTGCGAGCGTCATCGCTTCAGCCAAGGCTCTCATCGGTGCCTGGTTCTCCCGATAGCCCAAGGCAGAAGCGATGCCGCGGTAGATTAACTCGTCCGGTAGCTGGAGACGCAGGTTGGCTGAAAAAAGCCGGGACTTGACTTCGAAACGCTTTATGCCAGCCCACCTGATCACATTAAGGATATGCTCACCGTTTCGGCAGGGGAAGTTCAAGGGCTCAGTCATGGCCTTGCTGGAGAGTGCCGCTAACGGCAGGACAACCTGAGGAACAATTTTCCCTTCGGCTGTGACCACAGGTGAGTTCTGGTGGGTATTGAGGACGACGTGCAGGATAGTGTTGTTATAGGCCGGGTCGAGGTGATGTTGATGGGTGTGCCAGCTGCGGGAGTCAAGGTGGATTTCGATGGCGCCGGTAAGTCTCCGGCCGGCGATATTGACGACGGCATCGACGAAGTCAGGACCACTGGAGCGTTTTCTCCGGCCTGGATAGACCACTTCGATGACGGTATCAGCAGGCTCGATACGCCGCCAGGCACCGGACAGCCAGGCCCGGGCAAGAGTCTCTTCGTTTATTAGCTGGTCTCTCATTACTGTTGCTATCCGTTTCCGTGTAGAGATGACACGCGTTTGACTATGATACGGCCCCCTTTTGTTTCGAGGACGGTCAGCTTTGTGCGGAGCTGCTCTTATAACGGAAGCTGGCGCGCTCGGCTACTATTGACAGCAGTCTCGATGATGTCCCGCGCGGCTGGTATTTCCCGGTCTCCCATTCGCTGATTGTCTGCTGGCGAGCACCAAGTTGCTGGGCCATCTCGGTCTGGGACAGCTTGAGATGCTTTCGCAGAGCACGTATAGAAGCCGCGTTCCATGCTGGACGATCGTGCTTTTTTCTCATGACGTGAATAATTCTACACGGTAACGTGTACCAGTTCAATATGGATCGGGCGGGCGCCACGATAGCGACCAATGATGAAAGCGCAAGATAAATGACATTTAGTTAATTACAAATGAGGTTTAGGCACAGAAAAATGATGCTCTAATAGCTGTAGGTTATTGGCAGTCGGTGAGAATACGTCTAGGTGAGTGTGGTGTGACTTGCAGGCATGTGGTACGCATGATATTATTTGCGTACTTAGCAGTCTCTGCTAAAGAGTGCTAAATTCTTTGAGACAGGAGGTACATTTATGACCAAGGCTACAGCCAAGCTGCAACCTCTGGGCGACCGGGTGGTAATAAGGCCCATGCCCAAGGAAGAAGTCACCAAGAGCGGTATTGTGCTTCCGGACACCGCCAAGGAGAAGCCCCAGGAAGGCGAGATTATCGCTGTGGGACCGGGGCGGGTGACGGAGGATGGTAAGCGCATCCCGCTCGATGTCAAGGAGAAGGACATCGTGGTCTATTCCAAGTACGCCGGTACCGAGTTTAAACTTGACGGCGAAGAGCTGATCATCCTGCGCGAGAGCGACATTCTGGCGAAAAAGGTTTAATGACTAAGGAGGTAGATACATGGCGAAACAGATTATTTATGGTGAAGACGCCAGGCAGGCCCTGAAGCGTGGCATCGACGCTTTAGCGAATTCAGTTAAGGTCACCCTCGGCCCTAAAGGGCGGCCGGTAGCCCTGGACAAGAAGTTCGGGCCGCCTACTGTCATCAACGATGGTGTTTCAATAGCCAAGGAAATCGAGCTTAAAGACCCCTTTGAGAACATGGGTGCTCAGCTTCTCAAAGAAGCGGCTACCAAGACTAATGACAAGTGCGGCGATGGCACCAGCACCTCGACGGTATTGGCCCAGGCGATTGTTACCGAGGGCTTCAAGAATATCGCCGCTGGCGCCAACCCCATGTCCCTTAAGCGCGGTATTGAGAAAGCGGTGGCGGCCATGGTCGCCGAACTCAAGAAAAAGGCCATTCCAATCACCACCAAGGACCAGGTGGCTCAGGTGGCTACCCTTTCTGCCCACGACGCCGAAATCGGCAAGCTGATTGCCGATGTGATGGAGAAGGTCGGTAAAGACGGCGTCATCACCGTCGAGGAATCCAAGGGGCTGAACTATGAAACTGAGTTTGTTGAGGGCATGAAATTTGATCGCGGCTACATCAGCCCTTACTTCATCACCAATGCGGAACGGATGGAGAGCGAGATCGAGGACCCCTATATCCTGATTACCGACAAGAAGATTTCCGCCATTTCTGACATTCTGCCGGCACTGGAGAAGATTCTTCAGGTTTCGAAGAACCTGCTCCTGATTGCTGAGGATGTCGAGGGTGAGGCGCTGGCGACTCTGGTAGTTAATAAGCTCCGTGGCACTCTGAACGTTCTGGCAGTTAAGGCGCCGGGCTTTGGAGACCGCCGCAAGGAAATGCTTCAGGACATTGCCATCTTAACCGGTGGCAAGGTTATCTCAGAGGAGGTGGGCCGCAAGCTCGATTCGGTCACGGTAGCCGATCTCGGACGGGCCCGCAAGGTGGTGGCTGATAAGGATGATACCACCATCGTCGAGGGTAAAGGCTCCGAAGATGCTATCAAGGGCCGCATCAAGCAGATAAAAGCCCAGATTGAAGAGACTACCTCTGATTACGATAAGGAGAAGCTCCAGGAGCGGTTGGCCAAGCTGGCTGGCGGTGTTGCTGTGATTAAGGTCGGCGCAGCTACCGAAGTTGAACTCAAAGAGAAGAAGCATCGTGTTGAAGATGCTCTATCAGCCACCCGCGCTGCAGTTGAGGAAGGTATCCTGCCGGGTGGTGGTGTGGCGGTTCTCAATGCCATCCCGGTTCTGGACGAGATGAAGGTTGAGGGTGACGAGGCAACCGGGGTTGCCATCCTCAAGAAAGCTCTTGAAGAACCTTTGCGCTGGATTGCCACCAATGCCGGTAAGGAGGGCTCGGTCATCGTCGAGGCGGTGAAGAAGAGTCCTGCCGGTGTTGGTTATGATGCCGCCAAGGACGAGTTTGGCAACATGGTCGAAAAGGGCATTATCGATCCCCTTAAGGTGACCAGGACGGCCATGGAGAATGCTTCCAGCATCGCCAACATGATCCTGACCACTGAGGCGCTGGTTGCGGATATTCCGGAAAAGAAGGAAGCTACCCCGCCGATGCCGCCGGAGTACTAAACGGAGAATCCGGTCGGATGTAAGAGAGGCCGCCTCGAGGCGGCCTCTCTTTTTTCACAGACTCAGGAGCCGCGACAGGACTGAGCGGTTCTTAACCGGACCTACCACGGCCAGATTGAGTTTATCCGTGACGAAGAGTTGGTTGGCTACCCTTTTGATGTCGTCAGTGGTGACAGCGTCAATCCCGTTGATAACTTCATCGAGTGTCATGATGCGGCCGGTAAGGAGTTCTTGAGCACCCATCCAGGCGGCCACATTGCGGCTGTCCTCCATCCGGAGCAGTAGCCGGCCCTTGGCCAGTTCTTTGGCTTTGGCCAGTTCGCCCTCGGGGACGCCGTTTTTGGCAAGCGCCAGTTGCTCCACTATGGCGGCCACAGCCGTGGTTGTTTTCTTGGGGTCGACGCCGGCGTAGACAATCATCGAACCGGTGTCGAGGTGCTGAGTAGTATAACTGCGTATGTCATAGGCGAGTCCCAGCTTCTCTCTGATTTCCAGGAAGAGGCGGCTGCTCATGCCCTCGCCAAGGATAACGCTGAGCAGGCCGACCGGGAAGCGGTCGGGGTCGAGGATAGAAACAGCGGGCACACCGAGGCAGATGTGCGACTGCTCGCAGGTCTTTGTTTCCAGGACGACCCTTTTCGCAGTCTGGTTGTGGACCGTTGGAGTGGTCTTAGGAATATCACCCGCCTTCCACCATCGGAAGGCTTCAACGACACTCTCTGTGGCTTTCTCTACAGAAATGTTACCGGTTATGCTGACGACAGCGTTGTTGGCCACATAACGGCGAGAGATGTAAGCCAGCATCTGCTCCCTGGTAATGGCGCTGACGCTTTCCTTGCTTCCCGCCACGTCACGGCCCATCGCCTGTCCCTTCCAGATTGACTCATCAACCAGCAGGTCAACTTTGAACTGCGGAAGGTCGCGGCTCATGTTGATTTCCTCGATGATGATTTGCCGCTCCTTCTCGATATCGGTCGGATCAAGCCGGGAGTTATGCAGTAGGTCAGAGATAAGGTCGATGGCCACAGGGAAATGCTGGTCGGCAACCTTGCACCAGTAAGAGGTCAGCTCTTTGTCAGTCCCGGCGTTGATAATGCCGCCGATGGACTCGATGGCTTCGGATATCTCTTTTGAGGTGGGACGGCGCTCGGTGCCTTTGAAGTACAGATGCTCGATAAAATGCGAAACACCAGCTTCACTATCGGATTCATAGCGTGAACCGGCCCCGATAAATACCAGCATGGAGATGGAGCGCAGGTGGGGCATCGGATATACGGTAAGGCGGAGGCCGTTAGGCAGTACTGACTTGTGATAATCGGTGCTTTTCAAGGTGCGGTATTCTACGCCGTGCTGAACGTACGTGTCAATGAAAAACCGATGATACTGGTTGACGTCTGTACGTAATTTCTGATACAGTTTCCCAACCATCAGTCGTGGAGTTACATGTTCCTGTGCTGCAACTCAGGCCTCTGTGTCAGGCGATAGTCAGAAAGGAGCCATCATGCGCGATACCGTAAGTGTCATTAAGGCAGATATTGGCGGTTATGTCGGGCACTCCGGATGTCACCCGGAACTACTGGGTAAGGCGGATGAGACTCTTGCGCGGGCCAAAAAGAGCGGCTTGCTCATCGACTATCACGTTACCCGGTGCGGCGACGATGTCCAGCTTATCATGACACACGACCGTGGGATCAATGACCGGCGCGTTCATAAATTGGCCTGGGACACGTTTGTTGAATGTACCGCGGTCGCTAAGAAACTGAAACTTCACGGTGCCGGGCAGGACCTCTTGGCGACTGCCTTTTCGGGGAATGTCAGGGGTATTGGTCCCGGCTGTGCTGAGATGGAGTTTGAAGAGCGCGAGGCGGAGACCATCATCATTTTCATGGCCGATAAGACCGCTGCCGGTGCCTGGAACCTGCCTCTATATAAGATGTTCGCCGACCCTTTTAACACCATCGGTCTGGTTATAGCTGAGAACATGCACGATGGCTTTACCTTCGAAATACATGACGTTAAGGAGCACCTGGGTATCTCCTTCAACGCACCCGAAGAGATTTATGATATGCTGGTCTTTCTTGGTGCGCCGAGCCGTTACTCGGTCAAGTCGGTGTATCATCGTCCCAGCGGCGAAATCGCCGCCACCTGCTCCACGCAGAAGTTGTTTGCGCTGGCCGGTCGGTATGTGGGTAAGGACGATCCGGTGTTGATCGTGCGCTCCCAGGGCAAGTTCCCCGCCGTCGGGGAGATTGTCGAGCCATTTGCTTCGCCCCACATTGTCAACGGCTGGATGCGTGGTTCCCATCATGGTCCGCTGATGCCAGTGGCGGTGCACGAGAGTAACCCGAGCCGCTTCGACGGGCCGCCGCGTGTTGTCTGTGCTGGTTTCCAGCTCTCCTCAGGCAGACTGATTGGACCGAGAGACCTGTTTGACGATCCGGCTTTTGACGATGCCCGCCGGCAGGCCAACGACATTGCCAACTATCTGCGGCGGATGGGTCCGTTCGAGCCGCACCGCCTGCCGCTTGATGAGATGGAGTACACTACCATGCCTCAGGTGACCAAGAAGCTCAAGCACAGGTTCACCAAGCTGCCCAAAGATTCGTGAAGTTGTTGTTGGCCACATCGAACCGGGGGAAAGTGCGCGAGTTCCGGCACCTCCTCTCTGGTTCTCTTTTCGAGCTAACTACTCCGGCTGACCTGAAGCTTGACCTGAAGGTCGCTGAGAATGGCAAGACCTATGCGGAAAACGCCCGGCTCAAGGCACTTGCCTTTGCTCTAGCCAGCGGTCTGGTGACGCTGGCTGACGATTCCGGGCTTGAGGTGGATGTCCTTGGTGGTGAGCCGGGTCTTCAGTCGGCCCGCTATGCTGGAGAGGGCGGCGGTGACCACGCTCGAATCGCCAAGCTCCTCAGCAGACTGCGTGACGTACCGTGGGAGAAACGTACCGCACGTTTCCGGTGCGTCCTCGCCGTGGCCTCCCCGGATGGCAGGGTTGGTTTTGCTGAAGGCTCCTGCGATGGTATCATTACTTTCGAGCCGAAGGGTGACAGCGGCTTTGGCTATGACCCGGTGTTTTATTTTCCGGAGTATGACAGGACGATGGCGGAGTTGCCAATGGAATTGAAGAACCGCGTCAGCCACCGTGGTAAGGCGGCAATGGCGGCCCTGCCGCTAATCGAGCGCATGTTGAAGGAAGCCAGCGATGCCAGGACCACATGACCTGTTCAACCGTCCGATAAACTACCTGCGCATCTCGGTCACCGATCGGTGCAATTTGAGATGTGTCTACTGTATGCCTCCCCAGGGGATAGCCCTTTTCCCGCGTGGTGACCTGCTGTCTTATGAGGAAATTACCAGAATTGTACAGGTGGCGGCGGAGCTTGGTATCAGCAAGATCCGCCTGACCGGCGGCGAGCCGCTGGTCAGGGAAGGTCTGCCGAAGCTGGTAGCTATGATCAAAACGGTCCCCGGGATTGACGATATTTCCCTCACCACCAACGGGGTATATCTTGGGGAACTTGCCCGGTCGCTTAAAGAGGCAGGACTGAGACGTGTAAATGTCAGCCTGGATTCTTTGGATGCGGAGAAATATAAGAGGGTGACCCGCGGCGGCGACCTCGGTGCGGTGCTCCGGGGAATTGAAATCGCGCAAGAGGTCGGGTTGACCCCGGTCAAGGTCAACGTGGTAGTGATGGGGGGTGTCAATGACGATGAGATTGAGTCCTTTGCCCGCCTGACGATGACCGACGGCTGGCACGTCCGGTTCATTGAATTGATGCCGTTTGTTGGCGATGATGGCGTGGGGGGTAAGTTTTTTCCCATCAGCGAGGTTCGGACGCGCTTACGTCAGCTTGGTGAATTGGAAGCCGCGGCTTCAGTTGCCGGCAACGGTCCAGCAAGGTATTACCGTTTTGTCGGCGCCTCCGGCACTATTGGCTTCATCAGCCCGGTTAGCGAGCATTTCTGCTTTTCCTGCAACCGCCTGCGGCTTACCGCTGACGGAAAACTGCGGGCCTGTCTGCTCAGCGATGATGAGATTGACTTGCGGCGGCATTTGCGCAGCGGGGCCGATGGCGAAACCTTGAAACGGGTCATACGGGAAGCTATCAAAAGCAAGCCGCGAAAGCACCGGATTGACCAGGACCTTGTTCTGCAGAGGCCGATGACCAAGCTTGGAGGGTAGGGTGAAGAGTCAGGAAGCATCAACCGCGGGGGTTGTCCGTATGGTTGACGTGGGCGAGAAGCCAGTGACGCGTCGCGAAGCCGTCGCCAAAGGCCGCATAACCATGAAAGTAGCGACGCTCAGGGCTGTCCGCCGGGGTGAGTTAGTTAAGGGCGATGTCATCGGTGCGGCAAGAATCGCCGGCATTATGGCGGCCAAGGAAACATCACGACTGCTGCCGCTATGTCATCCCCTGCCGATCGACGAGGTAGCCGTTGATTTCGCTTTTGTTGACGGTGGCCCGGCAGTGGAGATTACGGCACGGGTTCGCTGTACGGCGCGGACCGGGGCTGAAATGGAAGCCATGACAGCGGTGGCTGTCGCTGCCCTGACCATCTATGACATGTGCAAGCCGATCGATACCTCGATGCGGCTTGAGGCTATCCGCTTGGTAAAGAAGAGCGGCGGCAAGAGCGGTACGGTAATCCTCGAGTAACCCTTACTCGACACAAGTTGTCAGCCAGAGGCAGAAGTGATAGAATTTGCCCTTACGTTTTGCCCTTGGGGCCGGCGTAGTTTGAATTGGTGAATCAAGTGTAATAAACACAGGAGGAAAGGCATAAAATGATCACGTCAGGCGAATTCCTGGAGAGGATGCGGAGGCTAAGACCCAATTGCTATATGCATGGGGAATTGGTGAAGCGCGACGACCCGCGGCTCATGATATCTATGAAAGATATTCTAATGAGCTATGACATTGCACAGGACCCGAAATGGGCTGACCTGGTTCTGGCGACGTCGCACATCAGCGGCAAGACGATTAACCGCTGGACACACATTCATCAGACGGTCGAAGACCTGCTGAAGAAGCAGAAGCTGACCCGTGAAGCCAGCCATCTGAGCGGCACCTGCATCCAGCGCTGCATGGGTACCGATATGATGAATGCCCTGTCCGTTGCCTCCAAGGAGGCTGACGAGGTCAACAACGGTAAGACCGAGTACCATCAGCGATTTCTCAACTTCCTTAAGGAGTTTCAGGACAAGGACATGGTGGGCGCCGCCGCTCAGACCGATGTCAAAGGCGACCGCCTTCTCCGTCCCCACGAGCAGGCCGACCCTGACCTTTACCTCCGGGTTGTCGACCGTAAACCTAACGGTGTTGTCGTGCGGGGATGCAAAGTCCACACTACCGTAGGCTCTTACTGTGATGAGCTAATCGTAACCCCATGCCGCACGCTGACCGCCGAGGAGAAGGACTGGGCCATATGTTTCTCCATTCCGGCCGATACCAAGGGCGTCACCATGCTGATTGAAGCCGCCAACCCGACACCGCGCAAGGCCTTCCCCGCCGAAGTCGAGAAACATGGCATAGGCCATACCGTGACCATCTTTGATGATGTTTTTGTACCCTATGAGAGGGTATTTGTCGATGGTGAGACTCGAGTTGCCAGCCGCGCCGCCCTTCTGTTTGCTCTGTACCATCGCCACAGCTATACCGGATGCAAGCCGGCCTACACTGACCTTCTGATGGGAACGGCTGCTCTCATCGCTGAAATCAGCGGCATCGAGAAGGAACAGCATGTCCGCCATAAGCTGGCCGAGATGATTTCTGTGGCCGAGCTGGTAAATGCCGCCGGCATCGCCGCCGCCTATAACGCCACCAGGGCATCATCCGGCACCATGATTCCGGATGTTATCTTCTGCAATGTTGGCCGCAAACATGCCGGCGTCAACATCTACCACGAGTACGACATACTGTGCGATATCTGCGGCGGCCAGCCCCAGACCATGCCATACGAAGAAGAGTACGCCAATCCTCAGATAAGGCCTTATCTTGACA